>JAFGWO010000084.1 GCA_016937135.1 Pseudomonadota bacterium | reverse complement strand
TATCCTGACAGTCCGAAAACCTTCCAGCAGTTCATGGCGATCTGCCGGATCCTTTCCAGAAGCGCCCCGTCGGCGGCATCGAATGCGTAGCGTCTGGGTATGCTGGAATACTCCATGGAATCCTCCACCCATTTGGCCCGGTAGCCCACCACACGGGGGGAGGAAGGGGGAAGGAGGGAAAAATCCTGTTCAACGGGGGGAAGGACCGCGGGGGATCCAGCCGATTCTATCAGGGATATGTTGAATTCCCGCCCCTCGATGAATTCCTCGGCCATGTAGGACATCCCTGTCTCCCCTTCAAGGCGGGAGAGGATTTCCAGGGCTTCCCTTTCCCGGTACGGCCCGATCAGCTCCTCAAGGATCCCGACCGAGGCATCCTCTTGCACGGGCTTGAAGATCCACTGCTTCAGGGGACCTTTTTTGGAGGTCCGGGCCACACGGGATCTCATCGCGAAGGACAGATACCGGGGAGTTGGGATCCCGGCCAGATTCATGATCCTCTTGGCGAGGATCTTGTCCGTGGTCCTTCTGAGGGCCTTCGCGCTGTTTCCGGTAAAGGGGACCCCCATTTCCTCGAGAAAAAGGGGAGCCAGATACTGCAGGGCGCTTTCATCCCGGACCGATTCCACGAGGTTGAAAACGGCTTTTATGCCGGGACCTGCCAGGATTTTTTTCAGGCCATCGGATCTTTCCTTTTCCGCAAAGGGTACGGTGACAGTCTCATATCCCAGGTGTTCGAGGGATCCCCTGACGGCCTCGGCCTGGATGAGGACGTCGGCCTCATCCGTTCTGGCCTCTCCGGATACCTCATTTATGAGGATTGGAACCTTTTTCTTCACCGGTTTTCCGAAATCCTTGAAAGACAGGAAGAGACAATCCTCCGGATCAGCTCCGGGTAGGCGAGCCCTTTCTGGGCCCACATGATGGGCAGATCCGAGTGCTCGGGGTGGAGCCCCGGAAGGGGGTTTACCTCCATCACCGAAGGCTTCCCGTCCGCGTCCAGCCTCAGGTCGACCCGAGCGGCATCCCGGAGGCCAAACCCGGTCCAGGTTTTTCTGGAAAGGTCCACGCAAAGGTCCGCCATCGCCCCTTCCGCCGGTGCATAATCGATGAGCTGTTCGCAATTTTCCTTGGTCTGGAAACAGTAGATCTTCTCCTGCCCGGGATCGCGGTAATGTATCTCCATGATGAAGGCGTCCGGCGCGGCTTGCCCGTTCTGGACGAGCCCGACGGTGAATTCCCTTCCAGGGAGCCAGGTCTCCACCAGGACAGGCTGCCTGTAGCGGGACCAGAGGTCCCGGCATCGACTGCGAAGTTCCCCCATATCCTCTACCCTGGACTTGCCGTCTATCCCCTTGCTGGTCCCTTCCGCTACCGGCTTTGCGAAAACCGGAAAAGGCAGGGTGAAACCCTCCAGATCCTTTTGTCCTTCCACCACGCAAAAGTCGGGGGTGGGGATCCCCAGGCTGCGCATGACGTGCTTCGCCATACCCTTGTGCAGCGTCAGTCCCATGGTCATGGGGTCCGAGAAGGTATAGGGGATTTGCCAGCTGTCTAAAAGAGCGGGGACGGCTGCTTCCCTCCCGTAACCGAAAAGGCCTTCGGCGATATTGAATACGAAGTCCCAGCTGCGGCCTTCGCTGAGATGCCTGACGAGGCTCCGGATATTGCCGATCCGTTCGGTCTCAAAACCGATCCCGGCCAGGGCCCCTTCGATGGAAAGGACCGTATCCTCCCGATCGAATTCGGCAAGCGCCTCTTCCGTCAGGTTTTCGCTGCTGTAATCGGACCTGAGATCAAAGGTGATTCCAACCCTCAACGATTCATCCCTCCTGGACGGGCTCGGGATAGGTGAAAACCTTTCCCTCATAATTCCGGATCCTTATGGACCCGTTTCCGTGTTCTACGATGGAGTCGGCCATGAGGGGCACTTTTCCCCCTCCACCAGGGGCGTCGATGACATAAGTGGGGACCGCATATCCCGAAGTATATCCCCGAAGGCCCCCGATGATTTCCAGCCCCCTGGCCACGGAGGTGCGGAAGTGGGCGGAACCGGGGATGGGATCGCACTGATAAAGATAATAGGGGCGGACCCTGGCCTGGAGGAGCCGATGCATCAACTCCTTCATGACCGGCACATCATCGTTGATGCCCTTTAGCAGTACCGTCTGACTCCCGAGGGGGATCCCTCCGTCGGCAAGCCTGGCGCAGGCTTGGGCGCAATCCGGGGTCAACTCGTCCGGATGGATAAAATGGATGCTCAAATAGAGGGGATGGAAACGCTTCAGGATCGAGACCAGCCTCGGTGTGATCCTCTGGGGGAGGACGGCCGGAACCTTCGTCCCGATCCTCAGAATTTCCACGTGCCGGATGCGCCGAAGGCGGGTCAGAAGCCATTGGAGCTTCTCGTCGGACAGGGTGAGGGGATCCCCTCCCGAGACCAGCACGTCGCGGATCTCCGGGTGGGCGGCGATGTAGTCGATGGCCCCGTTCCAGACCCTTTCGCCGATAGGGCAATGGCCGTCGGTCACCATCCTGGAGCGGGTGCAGTACCGGCAGTAGCTGGCGCACATGCCCGTGGTGAGGAAAAGGACCCTGTCCGGGTATCGATGGACGATCCCTGGCACAGGGGAGCTCAGATCCTCGTGGAGGGGGTCTGCCTCCTCGCCCGCGCTCTTCTCCACCTCCATGATCGTGGGGATCACGCTGCGCCGGATGCCCTGACCGGGATCGTCCGGATCGATGAGGCCGGCGTAATAGGGGGTGATCGCCATAGGCAGTCGAACGGATCCTTCCAGGGCATCCCTTTCTTCAGGAGCGAGGCTGAGAATTTGCCCAATTTTTTCGGGGGTGGTGATGCGGTTGGCCATCTGCCACTTCCAGTCATTCCAGAGGGCCTGGCTGATCCCGGGATAGAAGCGGCTGCGGAAACAGTCCCTGTTGGGGACAAATTCGGCGGAAGGAAAGAGGGTTTTCCCGCCAGGTTCGGGGTCAGGTGGTAAGACAGTCGTCTCCATAGCTAGAAAAAATCCCTGCGGCCTGAAGCCGGTATGACATTTTTCACGTCCTTTTCAGAAATCTGCGAAGAGATCCCGATCATCACGATTTCTCCTTTTACCCCTGTGTGTAAATTACATGTTTTTGGTGGAGGCAAGGAAATTCGAGGTCCTTTCCTCCACCCATGGTGCTGAGGCCATTATCGTCTGCTGAACCTTCACCACCCTCAGGGTTTTTTCTTATCCGACCTGGTCAGAAAATAGTACCCCACACCCAAACCAACGACCATTGCAATGAAGATTGCAATTGCCATGATAATACCTCCCGCTTTTCAGAGTCAGGATTCTCAGCCCTCAAGGTACGGGCGATTCCCGTCTGTACCCGGGTGTCCTGGCTTGAAGTGCCACTTATCAAATCCCTCCTTATCAAAATCTGTGCCATTTTGTAACCAGCTGATTTTAATGGAAAATTTTATCGCACGATTTTAAACACGAACCTGAATTTCTCCTTTTATCCGGAAAATCGATTATCATCCTTCTTTTTTTCATTTCACGCTCCCCTTTTCTGTAGTTTTTTCCATTGGAAAGGATTGTACCATGAAAAATTTTTATTATAATTCAATATGTTAAGATGGGAAATAAATAGAATTAAAAAAACACGAACCAATATTTCATACTTATTAAAAATGCGAATCCACAGTTCGTTTCTGGTTTTTCCGGGAGATGTGAGTGTGGTGCAGGAAAACTATGAGGATCGGTCTTCGAGAAAACGCAAGGGCACACTATCTTCGAATGTTTTTGAAGTTTTCCTTCCTGATCGAGTGTTTTTTCATGAGCTTCTGGAGCTGCCTGGGTGTAACGCCGGCAGCTTCAGCGCTGCGCCCTATCCTTCCATCGTTTCTCCGGAGCAATTCCCTGAGGTAAAGAGCCTCGAAATTGTCGACGCAGCGAGCACGGGCCTCCCCGAGGGGAAGGAAAGCCTCCACCCGCTCCGGTGACATGGAAAAGGCCCCCGCGATCAGATCTGAAGGGAGCCCCTGAATCGTGAGGCGCTTGTCCGAGGCCAGGATATAGGCCCTTTCGATGATATTTTCCATCTCGCGCAGGTTCCCCGGCCAGGGATAGCCCTCGAAAACCTCGATCACTTCGGGATCGACTTCGATGATCTCCTTCCCGTAGGTCCTGTTAAGCTTTTTTAAAAAGTGCTCCACGAAGAGGGGGATATCCTCCCGGCGCTCACTCAGGGGGGGCAGGTCAATGGGAAAGACGTTTAGTCTGTAGTAAAGGTCGGTCCGGAAAAGCCCCTGGTCGCATAGGCTACGAAGGTTCTCGTTGCTCGCGGCAATAATTCTGACGTCCGCCTCGAGGGGCAGTTCCCCCCCCACCCTGGTAAACGTCTTCTCCTGTATGATCTGGAGGAGCTCCACCTGGACCTGCAGTGGGGTCGTACCGATCTCGTCCAGGAAGATGGTCCCTCCCCTGGCAATCTCGAATCGGCCGAGCTTGCGCCTTACGGCGCCGGTGAAAGCCCCCTTTTCGTGGCCGAACAGTTCGCTCTCGATAAGATTCGACGGGATGGCCCCGCAGTGGACGCTGATAAAGGGGCCCTTTTTCCTCGGGCCGTGACTGTGGATCAGCCTGGCAACGATGTTTTTCCCCGTCCCCGTTTCCCCCTGGAGGAGGACGGTCGCATTTGTCGAGGCCACCGACTTGATCTTGTCGTACACCTCCTTCATCCGGGGGTTCCGGGTCATCACCACTTCCCTGGCATCCCCCTCCCAGAAGGAATCCCGAAGGAGGCTTAACTCCATTTCCATCAGGAGGGAACGGTCGATGCTCTCGAGAACGAACCTCAGTTCATCCGGATTGATGGGATAGGTGATGTAGTTGGAGGCCCCGGCTGTGACGAAGCCCACACCCTGCTGGATCTGGTCCGGCTGCACCAGGATGACGATCTGGGCGGAAGGATAGACACCGAGGAATCGCTGGAGGATCGAGGCAGGATCCTCCCCTTCATTCAGCAGGGGTTCCAGGAGGGCCAGGTCAACGAAGGTGAAATCATAACGCCGGTTAACGAAATGAACGTGCAGGGATTCGTAATCGGGCGCGAAATCCACGAACTGGCGGGGACTTGAAGTGGCCTTGCGGATCAGCTCCGCGACATCCCTGTCCCTTGCCCCGACGAGATAGGTGTTCATAGAAAAACCCGGGGACGGTCATGAAATTCGGACCATGGAAACACCCCGGAAATGTTGAAACTCCCTTTTCCCGGGATGAAATCAGACCCTCGATTTTCAACCCGGACCCTGGTACCTGTTAATCCTTCCTCCTTCATCCTTCCTCCTTCTCTTTCATCCTTCATCCTTCCTCCTGCCCTCTTCGGCCTTTCTGATCCGGCACCTCATATATTGCCCCTTGAAGGGCCAGCCGCCGCTGATCGGATCGCATTTTTCCGGATCATCGTCGGTGGTGAGGTTGATATTGGATTCCCAAAGACCATAAAGAGATGGGCTGGCGGCCGGTTTCTCCGGGAACCACCACCCGTGCTGGGTTGTAATGCAGTCCGGGGGCAGGGTCGTTACGAGACGAGCCCTCTGACGGCACCGGCCCACGGGCGTCTCGATCCAGACCCAATCCCCGTCAACAATACCCTTCTTTCTGGCGGTGTCCACGGGGATCTCCACAATGGGATCCGGATGCATCCGGCGGAATTCCTCGACGTGCCGGTATTCGCTGTGATGATAGGGCATGGTACGGACGCCGGAAAGGTTCAAAAGGGGGTATTTTTTCCATTCCCCCTCGGGTTCTTGCGGTTCGGTGTAGGACGGAAGGGGATCATACCCGAGGGCCTGAAGGACGGAGGACTTTATTTCCACTTTTCCGGAAGCCGTCGCGAGGCCTCCCGCGCAAACCCCGGCCTCGACCTGGCCCTTTTCCCACCGCTTCTGCCTGACGAATCCGGCAACGCTCTCGACATTCCGCTCCCGGAAGATCTTCTCCATGCGATACTCCCACACCTGGTCGAAGGTCTCCTGAGGCCAGGATCCCTCCTGACCAAGGCGGCAGCCCAGCTCCCTCCAGAACCTGTAGTCATCGTACCGGTCGTAGCGTCCATCGACAAAAGCCGGGAGAGCCGCCTCCCCAAGCTGGACGAGAGGGTAGGCCCCGATGGAGGAAAAATTTCCCATATCAGGGCGCTCCAGCCAGCACGCGGCGGGAAGCACATAATCGGATATCCCCGCGGTCGGCGTCCACGTCAGGTCCAGGGTGACCAAAAGATCCAAAGACATCAGGGCTTCGTACACCAGCTTCGTGTTTGCGTAGGCCAGCAGAGGGTTGCTGCCTGAGACCAGCAGGCCCCGGACGGGATAGGGTTTTCCGGTGAGCATGGCCCGGAAGGTCAAAGGCGCGTGGGCCATGCAGGTCAGATAAACGCCGGCCGGGTGGTTCTCCCCCCACTTCTTCCTTACTTCCCTTTCCACCAGCTCCCACCCGGGGTAGCTGAGGAACCGGAACCGGTCCGCCCCGATCTGCTTGGCCCTTTGCTCATCTGGAAGGGCCTCGTTGAGTTCCATGGCCGCGTCGGTGATGAAGCCCTCGGAAGGGCTGGCGATAAGCATCCCTCCTGGTGTATCGACGCTGCCGCAGACGGCCAGGAGGACGTTGATGGCCCGGACGGCCTGGATGCTGTTGGGAGGGCTGTGTTCGGAAGCGACGCCGATGGTGATGTTGGAGGGCTGTCTGGCGGCAAAGAACCTTGCTGTATCCACCAGTTTTTCCGGTGAAAGGCCGCAGATGGAACACACGCGTTCGGGGGGATAATCCCGGACCCTCTTTTTCAGATCCTCAAACCCCACAGTGAAATTTTCCACGAATCCGGCATCATGCCACCCTTCGCGAAGGATGATGTGCATCATACCCAGGGCCAGGGCCGCGTCGGTGCCGGGGCGGATCGGGACCCAGAGGTCGGCCTGACGGGCGGGTTCCGTGAACCTGCTGTCTACCACCATCGTCGCGATGCCGGCTTTTTTCGCTTTAAGGAAGGAATGCCACGTGTGGGGACCGCCTTCGTGGGGGTTCCGGCCCCAAAGGGTGACGAGACGGGTTACCCCTTCCCGGCGGTCGGCGACCAGGGTCCCTCCGAAAGTGGCGAGCCAGACCATGATCCGGGGCCCATAACACACCGTCACGGCCCCGAACCTGTTGGGGCTGCCGAAGAGGTTCATGAAACGGGTTTTGGCGAATTCCCATGCCCCCCTGCCCGTCCCGCTGCTTGTCGCGATGGTTTCCGGGCCGTAACGGGCCTTGAGATCAGCCAGTTTCCCGGCGATCTCATCAAGGGCCTGATCCCAGGGTATGGGCTCCCATCGGCCCTCCCCTCGCGCACCCTTTCTTTTCATGGGGAAATCAAGCCGGAAGGGGTGCTCCTGGTAAGCCTTCGCCAGGGCGGGCCGGACACAGTGCCCCCCCGGCACAACGGGAGCCCTTGTGTCCACGGTGACCCGTTTTATCCGTCCGTCTTCAAGGTAGACCTTGACCGCGCATCCGCGGCTGGAGCAAAAATAACAGGAGGAAAATTTGAGATCCATATTCCCGGCGCCGCGGTGGGGTTAGAGCCGCGCCATCAATTCCTCCAGTTTGGGGAGACCGTCCTCTGGGTTTTCGTTCTGCCACATGACCCACTGGCGGAGCTTTTCCACTGGCTTGCCCTCGGAGATGGCCTGGCGCGCCAGATCCATCCCTTCCCGGAGGTCCTTCGCCTTCCCCATCAGATAGAGAAGGGGCGCCGCGTTGAGGCAGACGATATCGCTCCTCGGTCCCGAGTCCTTCCCCGCCAGCACCGCGAGGAGGGCCGCCGCATCGACCCGGACGTCCCTCGAGGAAGCCACATCCTTGAAAGTCGCCCTCCGGATGCCCAGGTCCTCCGGGGTGATGACGTAATTCTCTATGGACCCGTCCTCCGCAAGTTCCGCCACATGGGTGGGACCCAGG
Source organism: Pseudomonadota bacterium (assembly GCA_016937135.1). Classification (GTDB taxonomy): domain Bacteria; phylum BMS3Abin14; class BMS3Abin14; order BMS3Abin14; family BMS3Abin14; genus JAFGWO01. The sequence continues at coordinate 325 of JAFGWO010000084.1, read as the reverse complement.
GTGGAAACCTCGTCCATCCCCATTTCAGACCCCTCGTCGAACCCGTGCATGACAAAGGCCCGCCTGAATCCCAGTTCTCTCAGGGTCCGAACCTCGATGTCGATCATATCCCGATTGGGGACGCCCATGACCTTGTACTGGGGCATGGTGGGGTTCAGCAGAGGACCGACCAGATTGATGGCCGAACCGAAACGGATCTGGGAAAGGACCCGGGCCAGGGTTTTGGGATGGACGCTGGGAAGAAAGGCGTTCCAGATGCAGATCCCGGCGTTTTCAATGCTCTTTTTCGGGAGGTCCGGGGCCTGCTCCACATTGACGCCGAAGG
>JAFGWO010000083.1 GCA_016937135.1 Pseudomonadota bacterium | reverse complement strand
GGCGTGAATCGGGGGGGGTCGTCAGCGGGGTTCCGGCGAAATTCACCGCCAGAAGCCTTGCAGATATGCTGGGGGCCCGGCTGGAAGGGACCTCGTTCCTCATCCTGAGACCCGAAAGAACCGAAACGGATTTTGCCGGTCTTCTCCGCGTGAGGGGAGCGAAAGTCCGGGAGGTCATCCTTTACCGGACCACCACGGAACAGGCTGGCAGTGAGGACCTCGTCCGACTTTTGGAAAAAGGGGATCCGGGGGCAATTTTGTTCGCAAGCCCCTCCGCAGTGAGAGGATTCCTTTCCATGGGAGGATCCGGCGATGCCGCCAGGAGCCTTCCGGCGATCTGCATCGGGCCCGTCACGGCAAAGGCCGCGGTCATGGCCGGCTTCCAGAGAGTCCTCTCCCCGGAGGTTCATACCTGGGACGGGATGGTCGAAATCCTTCTCGCCCAGGCCGGTGCGATAAGAAAAAGGAGGCGATAGAGCATGCAGTATCCCGTTTACAGGGCCCGGAGGACGAGGAGGAACGAAAACCTTCGCAGGATGGTCAGGGAGACGCGTCTGTCCCCGGACAATCTGATCTATCCTCTCTTCGTGGTTCACGGTGAGGGGATTCGCCGGGAGATCGGTTCCATGCCGGGGGTTTTTCAGCAATCCATGGACGGGATTGTCAGGGAATGCCGGGAATGCCGGGACCTGGGGATTCCCGCTGTGATCCTTTTCGGGATACCTCAGAGCAAGGATGCCCTGGCCAGCGAGGCCTACGACCCGGACGGCTGCGTCCAGCTGGCTGTAAAGGCCATCAAGGACGCCGTCCCGGAACTGGTGGTCATCACGGATGTGTGCCTTTGCGAATATACCGATCACGGCCACTGCGGGATCGTGGAAGGAGACCGGATCCTCAATGACCCGACCCTGGAACTTCTGGCCCAATCCGCCCTGAGCCATGCTCGCGCCGGAGCCGATATCGTGGCCCCTTCCGACATGATGGACGGCAGGGTGGCGGCGATCCGCGATTGCCTGGATGAAGAGGGTTTCCATGACACCATCATCATGGCCTACGCGGTAAAATACGCATCCGCTTTCTACGGCCCTTTCCGGGAGGCGGCTGAATCCGCTCCGGCCTTCGGGGACAGGCGTTCCTATCAGATGGATCCCCCCAACCGCCTGGAGGCCCTCAGGGAGGCGGCCCTCGATATCGAGGAAGGGGCGGATGTGATCATGGTCAAACCGGCCCTCCCCTATCTGGACATAATCGCCGAGATCCGGGAGCGCTATGACATGCCCCTGGCGGCTTACCAGGTCAGCGGGGAGTATGCCATGATCCAGGCCGCGGGCCGGCTGGGCTGGGTCGATCCCGAAAGGGCCATGATGGAATCTCTTATCTCCATTCGCAGGGCGGGGGCGGCCATGATCCTCACCTACTTCGCGAAGGACGCGGCCCGCGCCCTTTCCTAGACCGTGGGACGTGTCATGGCCATCGATTGGGGGGAGAAAAGGATAGGGATTGCCCTGTCCGATGAGAGCCGTGTGATCGCCTCGCCTTTCGGCGTGGTCAGGAGATGCGGCTCCCTGGATCGCGACCTGGAGCAGATCTCAAGCATTGCAAGTCAGAACAATGTCTCGCTGGTGATTTTTGGCCTCCCCGTGCGCCTCGACGGAACCCACGGACCAGAGGCCCTGGGGGTTCTCCAGGTTGCGGACAAGCTTCGACAGAAGGTGGATATCCCCGTAAAGACCTGGGATGAGCGGCTCAGCACCACCGCGGCCCAGCGAATACTCCTTGACGGGGATCTTTCGAGGAGCAAGCGGCGCGGCCTTGTCGACAAGGTCGCGGCAGCGTATTTCCTCCAGGGCTACCTTGACAGCCCTTCGGGCAGGACGTCGTGACATTCGGGGACCCGAAAAAAAAGTCGAGATCTATTCTCCTCCTTGCCCTGCTTCCCTTCTTCCTTCTTGCGGGATTCCTGGCCGCTTATATGCTGTATTTTTCGTTCACCCCGGCCGAGAAGGAAGGCAAGGAGGTGGTCGTTGAGATACCGGGAGGAGCCAATCTTTTGTCCGCTTCCGGCCTTCTCAACCGTTCGGGAGTCCTCCGTTCGGTCAGGCCCTTTGTTTTCCTTGCCAAATTCACGGGCAGAGCCCACAGGATCCAGGCCGGGGAGCTGCTTTTCAGGACGGACATGACCCCCTTGGAAGTGATGGATGTCCTCACCCGCGGCAAAGCGGTGACCTATGAGGTGACCATTCCGGAAGGGTTCAACATTCACCAGGTTGCCTCGGTCCTCGCAGGCAAGGGGTTAGGCGATCCGGACCGATTTTTGACCCTGGCCAGGGACGCTGGATTCTGCCGCTCCCTCGAGGTCCCGGCGGATACCCTGGAGGGGTTCCTTTTTCCCGATACCTATTCCTGGCCCAAAGGGCTCCCCGAGAAGGAAATCCTGGGCCAGATGGTGGCGCGGTTTAAAAATGTCTTTACTCCTGAAATGGAGGAAAGGGCGGGGGAACTGGGGATGACGCGGCTCGAGGTGGTCACCCTTGCCTCCCTGATTGAAAAGGAAACGGGCGCCGCGGAAGAAAGGGAACTGGTTTCCTCCGTTTTTCACAACCGCCTTCGGAAGGGATACCTGCTTCAGACGGATCCTTCGGTCATTTACGGGATAGAGGACTTCGACGGGAATCTCACCAGAAAGCATCTTCAGATGGATCATCCATACAACACATACCTGCGGCGTGGGCTCCCTCCGGGTCCCGTCGCGAATCCCGGGAGGGCTTCCCTCCTTGCGGCCCTTTACCCGGCCGACACCTCTTTTCTTTATTTCGTGGCCAGGGGCGACGGCACGCATCTTTTTTCCTCGAACCTCGCCGAACACAACAAAGCGGTCCGGCGTTACCAGCTTGGCGGTGGAAAATGAAATATCCTGAACCGGATTTGATGCAGGAAACGGTCGCGGCCCTGATGTCTTCGGGGGGAGAATACGCGGATGTCTATTTCCAGGACGTCGCGGCGACCCACCTTGAGGCCGAGTCGGGACGATTGGAACGCGCTTCCAGGGTTCGGGAAGCGGGGATCGGTTTGCGCCTCATCCGGGAAGGTGTGACCCATTTCGGCACGGCCGTTGATCTTTCTGCCGAAAGCCTTCTCGGTCTTGCCTCCAGGCTCGCCTCGGGCGCGGGAAAGGTCATGGGCCGGCCGGGGATCCAGCTGAGCCATGTCCCGGAAGGCGTCCTTCCCCCGGGCGAGGATCCCTCCACCATAACGCCAGGGGAAAAGGGACGCCTGGTAATGAGGGCGGTCGAATCCCTCATCGGGTATGACAAGAGGCTTGTGCAGGTAAAGGCCGTATACAGGGACTCCTCGGCTTTTATCAGGATTGCCAATTCAGAAGGAAGCCTTTGCGAGGATCTGAGGAGATACGGGGTTTTCCTCGTCCAGGTTGTGGCCTCTGACGGCGGGCGTTTCCAGGTGGGGTACGAACCCGTTGGCGGCATAGGGGGGTATGACGTTTTCAGAGGGTTCAATCCGGAGGAGGTGGCCGGAATTGCCGCGAAAAGGGCCCTGATCATGCTGGAAGCCCCTGAGGCCCCGTCCGGACGGATGACGGTCGTCCTCTCTTCCGAAGCCGGGGGGACGATGGTCCACGAGGCGGTGGGGCACGGGTTGGAGGCCGATCTTACCGGCCAGGGGCTTTCCGTTTACATGGGGAAAACTGGGGAAATGGTGGCATCCCCCCTGATCACCGTGGTGGATGATCCAACCCTTCCCGGAAAGCGGGGATCCTACAACGTGGATGACGAAGGTACGCCCGCCGCCCGGACGGTCCTTGTCGAAAAAGGGGTTCTCGTCAGGTACATGAGCGACCGGCTGAGCAGTCTGAGGGACGGGATCGGGCTGACTGGCAACGGCCGCAGGCAATCCTTTCGCCACTGTCCCATTCCCAGGATGTCCAATACGATGATCGAGCCCGGGGGGCACGATCCCGGAGATATCCTCCGCAGTGTGGATCATGGGCTCTTTGTCAGGAAAATGGGAGGGGGACAGGTCAACACGGTGACAGGGGATTTTGTCTTTGAGGTGAGCGAAGGGAGTATGATTCGGGGAGGGGAGATCGCCGAAGCGGTCCGCGGGGCAACCCTTGCGGGCAACGGCCCCGAGGTGCTAAAAAGCGTGGATATGGTAGGAAATGACCTCGGCTTTGGCATCGGGACCTGCGGCAAGGAAGGCCAGGGAGTCCCGGTCAGCGACGCGCAGCCGACCCTGAGGATCCCCGAAATGGTGGTCGGAGGCCGGGACACCGGAAGCGTTCGTCCATGAAGCTGAATTTCCCCTTCAGCAAAAAAGAACCCCTCAACGGAATCCAGCCCCAGGGGGACGGTTCCGGGAAAGGGGTTCGGATCCTTTATCAGTTCCTTCTCGTTACCCTCGCTGTTTCCGTAATCCCTCTCCTGATGGCTGCCTACAAAATGGTGGGCATCAACAAGGTCTTTCTCGAGGATGAACTCCTGGCCCTGCACAGCCAGGTGGCCAATTCAACCGCTGAAGAGATTTCCATAGCCATGTCCACTCTGGTCGGCAACCTGGAGATGGTCGCCAAGGCCCAGTCCGAGAATAGCCCCCTCGTTCAGGAACAGCGCGAGCAGATCCTTCTTTTCTATCTGGATCAATATCCGGAACTCCTCCGACTCACGCGGTATTCCACTTCCGGGCGGGAGATGGCCCGGGTGACCCGCATAGGGCAGACGAAGGTTCCAGCGCTGCCGGATTCCGTCCTTGCCTCGGCGGTCTCCGAGGCCTCCGGCGGACGGACCTATGTCAGCAGTCCGGTCGTCCTCGGAGGGATGAAGGTCCCCTCTGTGGCGCTTGCCATCCCTGTTTTCGGACCCTCGGGAGGGATCCAGAGCGTTCTGGTTGGAGAGGTCAGCCTTCAGAAGGTCCAGCAGACGGTGGAAAGGATCAACATCCGCAGGCAGGGAAACGCCTATGTGGTGGATCGCAACGGAACCCTGATTGCCCATCAGGATCTTGAAAGGGTGGCGGCTTCCGAGAACATGAATTCGGTTGAGATCGTCGGAAAATATCTGCTGGCCGGAGTCAGCGCCGGCACGATCCCCTTCAAGGACAAGGTGGGCAAGGACATGATGGGGTCCTATGCCAATGTCAAGGGCCTGGGATGGGGGGTCGTGGTCCAGGAGCCCAGGGCGGACGCCTACCGCATTATCGCTGACATGACCTTGCAGACGGCCATATGGGCCATTGTGGCGATCCTGGCGGCCGTCATTGCAAGCACCCTTCTGGCAATTAAACTCACCAGGCCAATCACCATTCTTGCGGGCAAGGCCTTGTCCCTTGCCAGGGGGCATTTTCAGGAGCGCGTGGAAATCAAATCGCGCAATGAACTGGGTCAGCTGGCCAGATCCTTCAACCACATGGCCATGCAGCTGGAAAGGCACGACAAAAACCAGCGCGAGATGTTCATCGACACCACCAAGGCGCTGGCTGCGGCCATCGATGCCAAGGATCCCTACACACGGGGCCATTCCCAGCGGGTAGCCCAGATCAGCCTCCGGATAGCCAAGGAGCTGGGCCTTTCCCCATCGGATCAGCAGAAGGTCAACATCGCGGCCCTTCTGCATGACGTCGGCAAGATCGGGATCGAGGACCGGATCCTTAAAAAGCCCTCGAAGCTTACCGACGAGGAATACAACATCATCAAACAGCACCCCCGCTGGGGCGCCATGATCATGGGCCACATCAGCCAGTTAAAGGAGATCATCCCGGGAATCCAGTATCACCATGAGCGTCTGGACGGGACCGGTTATCCTGAAGGAAGGTCGGGCGATGAGGTGCCCATGATCGCCCGGATCATCGCCGTCGCGGACACATTCGATGCCATGACCACCGACAGGCTTTATCAGAAGGCCCTCGATCCCCATTTCGTCGTGAGCAAGATGATGGAATGGAAAGGAACCCGGTACGATTCGGCCGTCGTCGATTCCCTGACCAGGAT
>JAFGWO010000082.1 GCA_016937135.1 Pseudomonadota bacterium | reverse complement strand
GCGCTTTGAGGACCAGGGTCACGGGCCCTGGCCAGAACCTTTCGGCGAGGGAGGCAAACAGGGGGGGGACATAAGGAGCCATGTCCTGAACCGTCTTGACGCTTCCGGCGATGAGAGGGATGGGTTTGCCGAAATCCCTTCCCTTGAGCTGGATAAGCCTCTTTACCGCCTTCCTGGACCAGGGGTTGCCAAGAATCCCATAGAAGGTCTCCGTTGGGGCGACGACCAGGCCTCCCTTCCGGAGGATGCCGATCGCCTTCTGAAAGAGGCTGTCTTCCAAGGATGGATCCCTATCCCTCGTAAAGTTCGGCCACTTCCCTGCGATGGATGATGAGTTTTTCCCTCAGGGAATCGTCATCAAGGGCCAGGATGGCGACGGCCATGAGGGCGGCGTTTTTCGCCCCCCCCTTCCCGATAGCCATGGTGGCGACAGGGACCCCTCCCGGCATCTGGGCGGTGGAGAGGAGGGCATCGAGCCCATTGAGGGGAGATGAGCATATGGGCACCCCTATGACGGGCTTGACCGTCATGGAGGCCACTACACCCGCCAGATGGGCGGCCCACCCCGCCCCCGCGATGAAGATCCTGCAGCCTTCCCTTTCGGCCTCCTCCACAAGCCGCCGGACCCTTTCCGGGGATCTGTGGGCGGAGGCCACCGTTATCCTGAAGGGGACGCCGAAGCTCGTGAGAGTGCTTGCCGCCGCTTCCATGATCTCCTCATCGGAAGTGCTCCCCATGAGAATCAATACGTCGAATCTCTCCATGTGTTTCGGCCTCCAGATAGTCCAGCGCCAGGATGCTTTGGGATGATTTTTGGACGTTGGACGTTAGACGTTTAACGGTTTAAGGTATTTTATTGCCTTTGCCCCGATGTCCTTCCTGTACTGGACTCTGTCCCATGAGATGAGGGAACAGGCCCTGTAGGCTTTTTCGATGGCGTCGGGGATGTCCCGCCCGAGGGCCGTGACGCCCAGGACGCGGCCTCCGGCCGTGACTACCCGGCCATCCTTTTCGGCCGTGCCGGCATGGAAAACCTTCACGTCCTCAAGGCCCTCCGCTTCGTCCAGGCCTGAGATGGTTTTCCCCTTCTCGTAGGGGTCTGGGTAGCCTCCGGAAGCCATGACGACGCATACGGAGGCGTCGTCATGCCACTTCAGCTCCACTTCGTCCAGGCGTTCGTCCACGACGGCATCCATGATCAGGGCCAGGTCCCCGTCCAGGCGCATCAGGAGGGGCTGAGCCTCCGGATCGCCGAAGCGGGCGTTGAATTCCAGGACCTTCGCCTTGCCGTCCCGGATCATGAGCCCCGCGTAAAGGACCCCCTTGTAGGGGCGGCCCTCCGCGGCCATGGCCCTGACGGTGGGGATCATGATCTCGTCCATGGCCTGGTTGAAGATCTCCGGTGTGACAACGGGGGCGGGGGAGTAAGCGCCCATCCCCCCCGTGTTGGGCCCCCTGTCCCCGTCCAGGGCGGGTTTGTGGTCCTGGGAAGTAGCAAGGGGCAGGACGGTCTTTCCGTCGGTGAAGGCCAGAAAAGAGGCTTCCTCGCCAATCAGGAATTCTTCGATGATGACGCGGTCGCCCGCCGCGCCGAAGGCCCGTTTTTCCATGATGAGCCCCACCGCTTCTTCCGCTTCCTCGATGGTCTGACAGACGATGGCGCCCTTCCCGGCCGCCAGGCCGTCGGCCTTGACGACAATGGGGGCCCCTGTCTTCCGTATCCATGCCCTGGCCTCCCCGGGGTCCTCGAAAACCTCGTAATCTCCCGTCGGGATCCGGTATTTTCTTAGGAGGTCCTTCGTGAAGACCTTGCTCCCCTCGATCTCGGCGGCCGCCCGGCTGGCTCCGAAGATCCTCAGGCCCGCTTCCTGGAAGGCATCCACAACGCCCAGCGTCAGGGGCAGCTCGGGGCCCACGCAGGTCAGGTCTATTTTTTCCCTTTCGGCAAACCCTGCAAGGGCCTTGATGTCGGATGCGTCAATGGGAACGACCTGCGCCTCTCCGGCGATCCCGGCGTTTCCGGGCGCGCAGAAGACTTTTTCGACCAGCGGCGACTGCTTCAGTTTCCATACAAGGGCGTGTTCCCGGCCTCCGCCGCCAATAACCAGTACTTTCATTGAAACCTCCAAAAATTAACGTTCAGCGTCAAACGTCAAACGTCTAACGTGAAACGGGAAAAAATAATCCAAAATCCCGAATCGTGACTCCAAAATCCAGCATCCAACTTCCCAGGTTATACAGAGTCCCGCTTTTTTTGGTTTTGGATTTTGGGTTTTCTGCTTGGTCCTTGGGCTTTGGCCTGCCTCTAATGTCTGAAATGCCTTATCCCGGTGAACACCATGGCCATGCCGTGTTCATCGGCGGCCTTGACGACCTCGTCATCCCTGAGGCTGCCTCCCGGCTGAATAACCGCGGTCACCCCCGCTTTGGCCGCCTCGTCGATCCCGTCACGGAAGGGAAAAAAGGCGTCCGAGGCCATCACGGTCCCCTCTGTGGGAAGACTGGCCTTCATGGCCCCGAAGCGGACGGAATCGACCCGGCTCATCTGCCCCGCCCCGGTGGCCACGAGCTGGCCTTCCCCTGCGTATACGATAGCGTTGGATTTCACGTGCTTCGCGATGACCCAGGCAAAGCGCAGGGCTGCCATTTCCTCCTCTGTGGGGTTCCTTCGGGTTACGGTCTTAAGGGTCTTTTCGTCCATGGTCGCCTGGTCCGGAACCTGAACCAGGTATCCTCCCGCCGCGGTTCTGACCGAGAAGGCCTCCCGGCCGGAGTCAGGGTCGCCCAGCCCCGATATCTGCAGGATCCTCAGGTTCTTCTTTTCCCGGAGGATTTCCAGGGAGCTTTCTGAAAAGGCCGGGGCGATAAGGACTTCGGTGAAGATCTTCACGATCTCCCGGGCCGCCTCCTCGTCAACCTCCCTGTTAAAGGCCACGATTCCCCCGAAGGCCGAAAGGGGGTCCGCCTGGATGGCCTTGAGATACGCCTCTGCCGGGGATTTCCCCAGGGATGCACCGCAGGGGTTGGTGTGCTTGATAATGACGCAGGCGGTTTCAGCAAACTCCATGACAAGCCCGATGGCCGCGTCCGTGTCCAAAATGTTGTTGTAGGAAAGATCCTTCCCCCAGAGCTGGCGGGCCCGGGAAAGGCCAGGTCCGGAGGATTCCCTGCGGGCATAGAAGGCCGCCTTCTGGTGGGGATTCTCCCCGTAGCGCAGGTCCTGGAATTTCGTTCCGGCTAGGAGGAGGGTGTCGGGGAAAAGATTTTCGGTTCTTTCGCCCTCCCCGTCCAGATCTTCAAGGTAGGCCGCAATCCCGGAATCGTAAAGGCAGGTGTGGGCGAAGGCCTCCCTGGCGAGGAGCAGCCGTGTCGCGAAGCTGATTCCAACCTCTTCGGAGATCTCGTCCAGCACGGCCTGGTAGCGCCGCGGATCCACGATCACGGCGACCGAGGGGAAATTCTTGGCGGCGGCCCTGACCATTGCGGGTCCCCCGATGTCGATCATCTCGAGGGCCTGGTCAAGGGCGGAACCTGGTTTTTCAATGGTCTGGCGAAAAGGGTAAAGGTTTACGACCACAAGATCAAAGGGCATTATTCCATGTTCTTCAAGCTGCTTCAGGTGCTCGGAAGAGTCCTTCCTGGCCAGGATGCCTCCGTGGATTCGAGGATGCAGGGTCTTGACCCGTCCGTCCAGGATTTCCGGGGAACCGGTGACATGGCTCACGGCGATGACAGGGATCCCGGCGTCTTTCAATGTTTTCTCCGTGCCGCCGGAGGACACGATTTCCACCCCGAGGTCAGCCAGGCGCCGGCAGAAGGGGACAAGGCCGGTCTTGTCCCAGACGCTGACAAGGGCTCTTGAAACCGGGAGAGGGTCTCTTTTCATGGGGTTCCTTTCCTGCCAGCGCCGCCGATCCCGTGAGAGGAAAAAAGAAAGACGTAGTTTTACATAAGGGCGTGGAAAGGGTCAATAAAAGAGCGATGGGATTTGTTGTGTGGATGGCTGGGGGGAATGGCGGGTATAATTAACGAAAAAGAGCTGCCGGCCGGAGGATGGAACGATTTGACGACTGGGCGGCCTGACGACTGGGCGACTAAGCGACAAGGCGGTAAGGCGACAAAGCGACAAGGCGACAAGGCGATTTTACGAAAGAACGAACTGATGAAAGGACGAACGAGGAGCCGGACGATCAAACGATCAAGTGAAAAAAAGACCTGGCGACAAGACGATTTTTCCTGCGTCCCTTCGCCCAATCGTTCAGTCGTTACCTCCTCCCGTCATATAGTGGCATAGTCGCCCCGTCGCCGGTTTCCCGTGGGACGTTGGACCTTCGACGTGGGACCGTTCTATGCTTTTTTCACCTCGATCATCGCCCCGTCGGTGAACGCCCCTATCTTCCAGCGGGATACCCCGTGTTTCTCCAGGGCCTGTTCAAGGCCTTTGGCCTTTTCCGGGGGAATGGACAT
>JAFGWO010000081.1 GCA_016937135.1 Pseudomonadota bacterium | reverse complement strand
GACTTTTGGCGCAACGGTTAGGGAAAAGCGTCGTTTTCCCTTTCCTCACGGATCCACGACTCGGGATGCCGGTCCTGGATCCGGGCGGCCCTTACCCTGGCCGCGTTGCCAAGGTCGCGAAAAGTTCGATGCGGAACTTTTCGCTGATGTCTTGTTCATTCTGGATTCAAGAGCCATAATACCGCAAGTTATGCGTAAGTCAAGATTTTTGAAAAGGGGGAAAAGGAAGATATCGATTCAGGCCCCGGGCAAAGACGGGGTTTTTCGAAAGGTAACGTCCGAAAATCGCGCCTGGATCCGGCCAATATTGGAATCCCGGGAAAAAAGACCGGATTTTGGCTATAATTCCATTAATGGTTTCCCCGGAACGCCTTGGGTGAAGGGTCCCGAAGGGCACGAGGATCCGAGGGCATCTTTTCGTTTGACGTTCCGGATTTTTCAAAAGATCCGGAACAGGGAAGGAGGGTTTGCGATGAAAAAATGGTTGGTCCTGGGAATGATCCTCTGCCTGGCCCTGGCCATCGGCGGCTGCGCGAAGGAGCCGGAACCCCAGAAAGAGGCGGCAGTGGAGGAAGAAGCGGCGGCCGTGACAGAAGCGCCTTCGGAAGGCCCCAGGGCGGGAGGGGTCCTCGTTTACGGGCGCGGCGGGGACTCTGTCGGGCTGGATCCGGCCTACGAAACGGACGGCAATTCCTTCATGGTCTGCGACAACGTCTTCGAACAGCTGGTGTCCTACAAGGATGAGACAACGGATATCCAGCCCGGTCTGGCGAAGTCCTGGGAAGTCTCCCCCGATGGCCTGACCTATACTTTCCATCTCAGGGAAGGGGTCATGTTCCACGACGGGACTACCCTTAACGCCAATGCGGTTGTCTTTTCCATCGGAAGGATGATGAAGGAGAGGAACGTCATCTTCTTCGGGGAGGGTTTCGAGATCCCCGCCCAGGAGAGGCCCCCGGAGTACTGGGTCTCCATGGAGATGGACGGCACCGTCGGTTCCGTCGAGGCGGTGGATGAATACACTGTGGTCTTTAACCTCAAAAGGGTGGAGGCGCCTTTTATCGCCAACCTCGGGATGCACTTTGCGAGCGTCATCAGCCCGAGCGCTTTCCTGGCCGATCCCAAGGCCTTTGTCCGCAATCCTGTGGGAACGGGGCCTTTCCGTTTCGTCGAGTGGGTCGCTGACGACCATATCACCCTTGCCAAAAACACCGATTACTGGGACAAGACGGCCGGTCCTTATCTGGATGAGGTTGTCTTCCGGGTTATCCCGGAGAATTCGGTGCGGTTCCTGGAGCTGAAAGCCGGGAATATCGACATCTGCGAATTCCCCAACCCGGCCGATATCCAGCTGGCTAGAAAAGACCCCCAATTGAAGCTCATCGAACAGCCCGGAATGAATATCGGCTATCTGAGCTTCAACCACACGAAGGATCTCTGGAAAAATATCCACATGCGCCGGGCCGTGGCCCATGCCATCGACCGGAAGGCTATCGTGGACAACATCTACCAGGGGATGGGGCAGCTGGCCAAAAACGGCATCCCTCCCACGATGTGGGGTTACAACGATGCCGTTCCCGGGTACGAACATGACGTGGAGCTGGCGAAAAAGGAGCTGGAACTTGCAGGCTTCCCGGAAGGGGAAGGCCTTCCGGAGATCACTCTCTGGTCCATGCCGGTCCCGCGGCCCTACAATCCCGAAGGGCTGAAGGTGGGCATTGCCATGATCGGTGACCTGGCGAAAGTGGGGATAAACGCGCGGGTCGTCAGCTACGACTGGGGAACCTACCTGAAGCGTCAAAGGGAACAGCCCGCGGATATGGACCTTTTCCAGCTGGGATGGTCAGGGGACAACGGAGATCCGGATAACTTCCTTGCCGTCCTATTCGATGGCTTGGCTGACCCGGCGGTCCGCACCCAGTGGAAAAACGACCGCTACCATGAGCTTATGCTCCAGGGCAAACAGACGATCGATCAGGGTAAAAGGGCCGAGATCTACAGGGAGGCCCAGCAGGTCATGTTCGACGAGGTGGCGGCGATCCCCATTGCCCACTCAACGGTCATCTGTCCCCTGCGCAAGAATGTCATGAACTACAAGCTCCACCCTACTACCACGGTTAGGCTGAAAAACGTCTGGAAAGAATAGCCGGCTGTCCGCAAAAAAAGGGGGGGAGAAAAATCTCCCCCCCCTTTTTTTAGATTTCTGTACTTTTCCCTAGAGGAACTTCACCTCCGCTGTGGCATCGATGGGGATAAAAACCCTCAGATTGTTCCCCTCCTCGTCCGTAGGGACGACAAAAAAGCCGGGGCGGTTCCTGTCAAAACCCAGGACCGTGCCCGCTACTTTTTCATTGTCTTTAAACGTGACCGCGACCTTCCTTCCCTGGTAAACCTTCCCTTCGATAAAAGAGCGTTGCTTCCTGTGCTTCGGGTCCCCTTCGAAATCCTTGACGAAAAAGAGGGCCTTCAGGTCCTTGACCAGGATCTCTATCCCTTTGTCCGACGGGCTCATCCCGATGTGGAACAGCGGTTTGTTGGGAAAAAAATCGTTGGTGTACCCCTTCACCAGTTTTCCGTCCGCGAAACGGGCAATCACTTTTACAGGTTCCATGCTTGCCTCCCAACCCTGAAAGCATCAGGACAGTCCTCTGATTTAATTTTTTTCACTTTAACTTTTCAATGTCCCGATAACAAGATCAAAAAATCGGGCAAAAAATCGGTGAAGGACCTGGGTCCCCAGCTTTTTTTACAGGGCAGGTTCTTTTGAGCCGGAATTCTGCTATGTTTTCCGGGAGCGCGCAAGGAAAGAGACAAGGGCCTGGCGCCGGGGGAGGAAACCCGCCCGCCAGACGGCATCGG
>JAFGWO010000080.1 GCA_016937135.1 Pseudomonadota bacterium | reverse complement strand
GGGCGGGGTCTCGGCGTGGTGGACGCCACCTGCCCCCTGGTTAAGCGCCTGGAGGAGAAGATCCGGGAGCTGGGGGAGACCGGGCTTCAGGTGATCATCGTGGGGGAATCCGACCACCCTGAGGTGAAGGCGGCCCTCAGCTATGCTACCGGCCGCTGCCTCGTCTGGAGGGGTCCCGAAGACATCGATCCCGGCCAGATGGAGCCGTCGGTGGGGATCGTCGCCCAGACCACCCAGTCCCTTGAAAACCTCCAGCTGGTTGTGTCCGGGTGCGTTCCCTTCTGCAGGGAAATCCACGTTTTCAACACGGTCTGCGAAGCGACCCGGAAAAGGGTTGCCGAGGCCCTTGCCCTCGCGAGGGAAGTCGACCTTATGATCGTAGTCGGAGGAAAGAACAGCGGAAATACGAAGAGGCTGGCCGAGGCCGTTCGACGGACCGGGACGCCAACCTATCACATTGAAAGCTCTGGGGAATTAAGGGAAGTGAGCATTCCCGGGGGTGCGTCCGTGGGAGTGACCGCGGGAGCGTCCACCCCATCCTGGGTTATTCAGGATGTCGTGGATGTTCTGGAGTCCGTTTGATAAAAAATCCGGCTCCATTTTATGGCAATCCGGGCCTCATTGACGGCGGGTACAGGAGGGTTTTGGGGGACGTCCGCGCCCCGGGAATGCAAATCCTCTATTTTCAACGGTTTTCAGACAGGTACCGGATTGACATGGATTTTCAAATGTAGGATAATCCGCGACCGCACAACAGACAAAACCAAGGAGGATAATGAGCTGATGATTATTGAAGAAAAGGGTCTCCAGGATCCCGACATGGAAGAGTTTGACGAGGTTTCAGAAGGGACAGGGGACATTGATGGTGTCGATTCCCCGGAAGATGACGATGAGGATTTCGCGAAGCTCTACGAGGAAAGCATCCGGGATCTTCGCGAACGGGAAGTCGTGACCGGAACGGTGGTCGGGATCACCAGTGATGGAGTCCTGGTGGACGTCGGCTATAAATCCGAAGGGATCATCCCGAAAGCCCAGTTCAACGATGAAAATGGCTCCCTGACCGTCGCCGTCGGCGACGAAGTCGAGGTTTTCCTGGAGAAAAAGGAGGATTCCGAAGGACTGATCTACCTTTCCAAGGAAAAAGCCGACAAGATGAAGATCTGGAACGAGATCGGCCAGGCTTACGAGGACAATGTCCCCGTCAAGGGGAAGATCATAAGCCGGATCAAGGGCGGTCTCACAGTGGATATCGGGGTGAGGGCTTTTCTCCCGGGGTCCCAGGTGGATATCCGCCCCATCAGGAACCTGGATCGCCTCGTCGGCGAGGATTTCTTCTTCAAGGTCATCAAGTTCAACCCTCGAAGGGGCAACGTCGTTCTTTCCAGGAGGGTTCTCCTGGAGGAGGAAAGGGAGAACAAGAAGGGCGAAACCTTGAAGGTCATCGAGGAGAACGCGGTGATGGAAGGGATCGTGAAGAACATCACCGACTATGGTGCCTTCATCGATCTGGGAGGCATCGACGGCCTTCTCCATATCACGGATCTTTCCTGGGGCCGGCTACAGCATCCTTCGGAAATGCTGGCCGTCGGGGACAGGGTCCAGGTTAAAATCCTCAAGTTCGACCGCGAAAAGGAACGGGTTTCCCTCGGGATGAAACAGCTGACGGAAGATCCCTGGGAGAGCGTTCCCGCCAAATACCCTGTCGGTTCCCGCGTGGCAGGGAAGGCCGTGAGCGTTACGGACTACGGCGCCTTCGTCAAGCTTGAGGCCGGGGTCGAGGGGCTTGTCCACATCAGCGAAATGACCTGGAACCGGAAAATCAAGCATCCCTCCAAAGTCGTTGAGATCGGGGATTCCGTGGAAGCCGAGGTTCTGAGCATCGATACCGAAAACAGGCGGATCTCCCTCGGCATGAAGCAGATCGAGCCCAATCCGTGGGATGTGGTCGCGAATAATTACCCTGTGGGCAGTGTCATTGAGGGCAAGGTCAGGACCCTGACCGACTTCGGCGCTTTCGTTGGGCTTGAAGAGGGGATTGATGGTCTGATCCACGTCAGCGACATGTCCTGGACCCGCAAGGTGAATCACCCTTCCGAGGTCCTCAAAAAGGGGGACACGGTCAAGGCGGTCGTCATGAGTGTGGATAAGGAGAGGGAGCGTCTGTCCCTTGGCTTGAAGCAGCTTACCGCAAACCCCTGGGAGGAGCTGGTCAGGTCCAATCCCACCGGGTCCATCGTGACCGGGAAAGTCGTCAACCATGCTGATTTTGGAACCTTTGTCCAGATCGCGGAAGGCGTGGAAGGTCTCATCCACATCTCGGAAATGGAGCTTGCGGATGGTCAGAGCGCCCAGGAGGCCTATCCTTCGGGGTCTGAGGTCACCGTCAAGATCCTTAGTGTCGATCCGGAAGAAAGAAAGGTCAGCCTCAGCATCAACGCGGTAAAAGGCGGAGATGACTCGCCCCATTACACCAGCTATGTGAATTCCGGAAGCGGCGGCGGGACGTTAGGGGATATCCTCGGCGCCTCTTTGGCGGCGCACCGGGTCGGCAGCTCCTCAGTGGAGGATAGCAAGAAAGCTGAAAAATCCGCCTCTCCGGAAGAGCCGGAAGAGTCGGAGGAGCCCGAATCCGTTGATGAAGAGACCGAAGGGGAGGATGAGGACGTCTGATCCAGCCCCGGTCGTTACCCTGTGAATCAAAAAAAGCCGCTGTTTTACAGCGGCTTTTTTTTGGGGAATGAATAAAAACCTGGTGTAACGAAATTCCAAAACCTGTAAAATAAAATCCATGGTTCGAGGAAAAAGACTCTTTATTTCACTGATCATTTTAGCCCTTGCCTCCGCTTTTTTCATGGGGCTCGCCCAGCGCTTTCGAAGAGAGATCCCCGGGAAGGCGCCGATAGCGATCCTGCGACTGGAAGGGCCGATTCTGGACGTCCGCTGGCATATGGAGGAGGTCCGGAAGCTCAGTGAAAACAGCCGCATCAAGGGGGTCATCCTGCGCATCGACAGCCCCGGGGGGGCGGTCGCTCCAACCCAGGAACTCTACAGGGAACTAACCCGACTTCGCGAGGTCAAACCCGTCGTCACCTCCATGGGCACCATAGCGGCATCAGGAGGGTATTACCTGAGCTGCGCCACGGACTGGATCGTGTGCAACCCCGGCACCTTGACGGGCAGCGTTGGGGTTATCATGGAGTTTACCAACCTGCGGGCCCTTTTTGACAAGATCGGGGTAGATATCAAGACCATAAAAAGCGGGAAATTCAAGGATGTCGGCAACCCTGCCCGGGAGATGACTCCGGAGGAGGAAAGCCTCCTGAAGGAAATGATCCTTGACACATACGAGCAGTTCGTCCAGGCCGTCCTCGAGGGCCGCAACCTGGACGAGGAGGCGGTGAGACCTTATTTTGACGGCCGGATCCTGACGGGGAGACAGGCCCTTCAAATAGGCCTGGTAGATGAATTAGGCAATATCAACGACGCCATCGTCAAGGTTGTGGAAATGGCAGGGCTGCCCGAAGTGCCGGAAGAGTTCTACGAGCCGGAAAGGGACAGGCCCGGCTTGATCCGGATCCTCATGGGAAGGGCTGTTTCACAGGCCCTTGAAGGCTTTGCCCGGGACCTGCAGGATTCCGGGGATGACCGGTGGCTCCAGTTGTGGAGGGTGTTTTAGGAGGGGTGAGGGGTTCAGGCTTCCCGTTCGCCTTCAAAATTCCTTTTGTACCTCTAACCTCTTGACTTTCAAACATATTTTAGATAGCTTGGCCCTTGCGTGCTCAAGGTTGATCAAAGGAAAGGGAGAGGGTATGACAAAGGCGGAACTCATCGAGTTGCTTGTAGAGCGGATCGAAAGGCTTACCAAGAAAGAAGCCGAACTCATCGTCAACACCGTTCTTAAGAGCATTTCCGATTCCCTGGCCGAAGGCGACAAGGTTGAGCTTCGGGGGTTTGGCAGCTTCAAGGTCAAGGAAAGGAGGTCCCGCGAGGGGAGGAACCCCAAGACTGGGACCAGGGTTCAGGTTGATGAGAAAAAAGTGCCTTATTTCAAAGCCGGAAAGGAATTAAGGGAACGCGTGAACAACTGATGTTGTTTGCGTGATTTATAGTGTCAGGAAAAGCCGGATCGAGTCCGGCTTTTTCATAGGGGCGTTTTCCGATGGCAAGGTCTCCTGGCTTCGGTGAAAAGCGGGTGGAAGCCTGATTTATTCCGTTTCGTCGGATCCTGCGCACAGGATTTCAGGGAGGGAACATGTCCGGACATTCCAAGTGGGCCAATATCAAGAGGCGCAAGGGGGCGCAGGATGTGGTTCGCGGCAAGATCTTCACCAAGCTGAACCGTGAAATCATGGTTGCCGCCAAGATGGGCGGGGGGGACCCGGAGGCCAATCCGCGGTTAAGACAGGCCATCGCCAAGGCGAGGGCCGCCAATATGCCGGCCCAGAACATTGAAAAGGCCATCAAGAAGGGGACCGGAGATCTTGAAGGGGTCCATTACGAGGAAGTGATCTACGAGGGCTACGGTCCGGCAGGCGTGGCTGTTCTGGTTGAGGCCCTGACGGACAACCGTAACCGCACCGTATCGGAAGTCAGGCACACATTTACCAAACACAACGGAAATATGGGGGAGGCCGGGTGCGTTTCCTGGATCTTCCAGATGAAATCCTGTTTCGTTTTCTCCAGGGAGGACACGGATGGAGACGCCCTCGTTGAGACAGCCCTGGAATCCGGGGCCGAGGATGTATCCGAAGAAGATAGCGAGTTCGAGGTCACAGGGCCCCCGGAAAAATTTGAGGAGCTTCGGACGGCCTTTGACAAGGCGGGCCTTAAGTACATCGACGCCGAGGTGAGCATGATCCCCCAGAATACCATCGAACTTGAGGGGCAGCAGGCCATCCAGGCGCTCAAACTCGTCGAGGCCCTGGAGGACAACGATGATGTCCAGCGCGTGTCGGCCAATTTCGACATCTCCGAAGAGGTCATGAAAGACCTGTGATCCTTTTTCCCTCATGAGGGTTCTCGGCATCGACCCGAGTCTCCGAGCCACAGGGTACGCGGTCCTCGACGGCAACCGCAGGGGGCAGAAAGTCCTCGAATACGGCGTCATACGCACCCTTAAGGGTGAAAACCTCGAGGTGTCCATCGAAAAAATCACGCGGGGCATCGAGGACGTGATCCTTCGCCACAGGCCCGAAACCCTTGCCATCGAGGAAATATTCACGGCCAGAAACAGCCGGGTCGCCCTTCACCTCGGGCACGTCCGGGGAGCGGTGATGCTGGTCTGCCACAGGCAGGGACTGGAAACCGCCGCCTACGCGGCCACGAGGATCAAGGAGACAACCACGGGATACGGCAGGGCGGAGAAAAAACAGGTCCAGAGCATGGTGGTCAGGACCCTGGGACTGGCCGAAGTTCCGCCCCCCGATGCCGCCGACGCCCTGGCAGCTGCCCTGACCCATCTTTTCTGGTCCAGGAAGGAATGGGGGATCCCGAAATGATCGCTCTTGTCAGCGGGCGTCTGGCGGTGAAGGATCCCGGCGGGACCATAGTCGTCGATACAGGTTCCGTCGGCTATCGGCTTTTTGTTTCCCTCAACACCCTTATGGAACTGCCGGAAATCGGCCGGGACGTCTCCCTGCAGACGGTGACCGTGGTCCGGGACGATGCCCTGCATCTTTACGGCTTCGCGGAGGCCAGGGAAAAGGGTCTTTTCAACCTTCTCCTTCAGGTGAAGGGCGTCGGGCCCAGAATGGCTTTGCAGCTTTTGGGCGGTCTGAAGCCCGCTGATCTGGAAAGGGCCATATCAACCCAGGATTCCGGGTGGATCAGCACCGTTCCGGGAGTCGGGAAGAAAACAGCCGAACGGATAATCCTGGAGCTGCGCGACAAGGTGGGGCCGGCGGGTCCCGATTCCCTACCCAGGGCTGCCGGAGTCGACGAACAGATGGTTTCCGATGCTGTTTCGGCCCTTTTAAACCTTGGCTACCGCCAGGCTGATGGGCAAAGAGCGGTTGGGGAGGTCCTGAAAAAGCTGGGGAATACGAAGGATTTTCCGACCCTGGTAAGGGAAAGCCTGCAGCTGTTGTCGGGAAGGAAAAGCTGAAAGAAAAAGTCAAAAGAAGAAAGGAGAAAGGGAAAAGTGGAAAAGTATGCGCCGCGCGACAGGATCCTCCCCTTTTATCTTTAACCTTTTCCCTTTCACCTTTAAACTGATTCCCCATGGACGATGATCGCCCGATAACACCTGGACAGATTGAGGACGAAGACCTCTTCGAGGCCCACATCCGTCCCCGCAACCTGGAGGAGTACATCGGTCAGGACCAGGTGAAGGAAAACCTGCGGGTTTTTATCCGGGCCGCGCGGGAGCGAAGAGAAGCCCTGGATCACGTCCTCCTTTTCGGTCCTCCCGGTCTGGGAAAGACTACCCTTGCCAACATCCTGGCCTGGGAGCTCGGTGTGGAAATACGGTCCACCTCCGGCCCCGCGCTGGAGCGCTCCGGGGACCTTGCCGCTATCCTGACGAACCTGGACGACAAAGGTGTCCTTTTCATCGACGAGATCCACCGGATGAACAGGACCGTGGAAGAGGTCCTCTACCCGGCCATGGAGGATTTTGCCCTCGACCTCATCATCGGAAAGGGCCCGGGGGCGAGGACCGTCAAACTGGAGCTTCCGAGGTTCACCCTGGTGGGCGCCACGACCCGAAAGGGCAAGGTCACCGCACCCCTCCGGGATCGTTTCGGGATCGAGGAGAGGCTCGACTACTACCGGGCGGAGGACCTGACCCGCATCGTGCGACGCTCTGCGAGCATCAT
>JAFGWO010000079.1 GCA_016937135.1 Pseudomonadota bacterium | reverse complement strand
CTGTTGAGGAACTTCTTCTTTTCCACTCTTTTATTTCCGGGATTCAGGGTTACATTATCAACCTTTAAAGGGTCGCGAAAAGTCCAGGCGGGACTTAACGCTTCCCGGAAAGCGAAAAATGTCCTTTTCGCTTTCCTTACGAATCAAGGACTTTCGACGACGGTCCTCGATTCGGGCGCCCCGACCGGGGGCCGTTGATGACTTTTTGCGAAGCCATCAACCTTGTACGCGCGTACCCTCGGGCAAGCTGTCTGGCCGGGATTCCATCCGGTTTCCCTCCGCCAAGGATAACCGAATCGCCCGGGGAAATACAGTCCCGCAGATGCCCCTGAATGCCGGGCTTTGTTAGTTTTGCTTTCATTAAGAGCCCCGCGTGGTGTAATCTGCGGAAAAAAGGAGAAAAGAAATGAGTCAACTCAGTATTCTAGCCAAAAATGAGTCAGGAGACGACCCCTTCAAAGTCGATTTTACCGCCGATGCCGGAAGGTTGAAGATCACCTGCACCTGCCCCGAGGGCAGAAAAGGCCTGCTGTGCGAACACAAGATCCGCCTGGCCGCCAACGACCTCATCGCGCTGGAACATCCCGGAAGCAGGGGCAGGCTTCTAGAAGCCCACGTCTGGGTGATCCAGTCCGAATTGGCCAACCCTCTTTTAAAGCTCATCGAGATGCGGGGAGAAGGGAAAACCGACTCCCCGGCCTTCAGCGAGCTTCAGGAAAAGGTCGGAATGATGATGAAAGATGGCTGCCGCATGGAAAAATAAACCGGACGGCCTCCCCTCCAGCCTGGAAGGCGGACAGGTTAACCCTGTTGCATTTGTGCCGGTCCATGTTAAAATTTAAGATGGATTGTCCGGAGGGCCTTGGCTGCCTGCCCGGAGTCTTTTTTCTCCGGCAGGTGTCAAGGCTTTTCTTTTCCGGGTATGGACCGATAAAGGAAACAATCCGCGGAAGGGGGTGGTGCGGGAATCAGGGGAAAAGAAGGTCCATTTGAAAAATTTCTTCCGTTCCAGGGGGGACCAGGCTTGAGTATTACAAAAGGAGGGTAAAGCCGTGAAAAAAACCGTTATGATCCTCATCGGAACCGTTTTCTGTGTCACCATGATCTTCGGCGCAGCTCTTGCGGACATTACGGCCCTCGCCAAAGATGAGCTGGCCACCATCGGTTTCAAGGATAAAGTGATCCGGAAGGCCGTCATGGAGCAGAACAAAAAAGGTTTCACCATGGAATACATAATGAAGATGGACAAGGGCTGGAGGGGACAGCCTGAGGACACATACTTCATCAAGGATGTCAGGGAAAACAAGTGCGGCGACCACCTCAGGGACCTGATTGCCGAGAGGGACTACCTGTTTGAGATCTTCGTCATGGACAACCAGGGCGCCAACGTCTGCATGAGCCACACTACAGGCGACTACATGCAGGGAGATGAAGACAAGTGGCAAAAGTCGTTTGGAGGTGGCGAGGGAGCCATCTTCATCGATCTGCCGGAAGAGGAAGACGGCAAAAAAATCCAGCAGGTTTCCGTCCCGGTCATGTACAAGAACGTGGCTATCGGCGCGATCACCTTCGGTATTTATCCGGACAAGGTCGACTGATCTTCTCCTCCGAGGGCGACCTGTCATCTCCTCCTCCCCCGGAAAAAACTGCTTCCGGGGATCAATAATCATCAATCAAAGCGCCGCTCCCCGCAAAGGGGCGGCGCTTTTTCCTAGGCTATAATAGGGTCGCCGAAAGTCCGATGCGGGACTTTTGGCGCAACGGTTAGGGAAAAGTGTGATTTTCCCTTTCCTTACGGATCCAGGACTTAACACCCGAATCCTGGATCCGGGCGGCCCGAAAAAGAAAAAGGCACCCATGTTGACAAAACTACCATTTTAGGTTTACATTTTCCACTGCCAGCCATAGAAGACTTTTTTACCCGGGTCTTCCGTTTGTTCTGGCCAGGGTAGGGGTTAGGGTGGAAAATCCGGATTGCCGCGTGGTCCTTTCCGCGCGGGACATTTCGCGATGCGGAATTCGCGGATCCGGGCTGAAGACAACCCCTGGCGGCAGGGGCGTTTCCGCGAATGCGGGAACAGGAGGCGCCCCGCGGGATAATCCCATGGCCTGGAAACCCCTAATCTTCGTCATCACGCCCTCCCATCAGGAGAAAATTACCTTAAGAGCCCAGCTTCTCGGGGCGGACTACAACGTCGTCTCCCTGAACAACCCCTCTGACGCAATCCCCCGGCTTGCCCAGGAGACCCCCCAATTGATCATCGCCGATCACGCCCAGGCCCTGCGGGAAAGGGAAGCTTTCCTGGAATTAAGGGATCGTCTCAAAGAGGCGGCCCCCCTTCCCACGCTCTTTCTACTGGACAAAAAAGAGGGGGAACGGGTGCCCGACCTTC
Organism: Pseudomonadota bacterium; assembly: GCA_016937135.1. Classification (GTDB taxonomy): domain Bacteria; phylum BMS3Abin14; class BMS3Abin14; order BMS3Abin14; family BMS3Abin14; genus JAFGWO01. The sequence continues at coordinate 1,732 of JAFGWO010000079.1, read as the reverse complement.
TCCAGGAAGGCACCGATGACACCTTGATGAGGCCCATCCAGTCCCTGGAGCTGTATTCGCGCACTTCTTCCCTGTTGAGAAATCGCCAGTTCTTAAAGCAGGTAAAGATCCAGGAGGAGTTCCTCAACAGCCGGAAGATCCCCTCCCCCCCGGAGGAGCGGCACATCCCGACCGTCCTGCTGGTGGAGGAGGACCATGGAGAGATGGGGAACATCGCTTTCCTGCTGGCACAGATCCCCTGCAGGACCATCCAGGCCAGGACCCCGGCGGAAGCCCTTTGGCATATCCGCCGCACCCCACCCCAACTCGCCATCCTGGATCTTTTGTTTCCAGACCTCGACGGTCTGGAACTGGCCCGATATCTGAAAAAACAGGGGGAAACGCGCCATATACCCCTTCTTATGCTCACCTCCTTTCCGGAACTTGACAACAGGATCACCGGGATGGATTCGGGCCCTGACGATTATCTGGTAAAACCGGTCTATCCCGCAGAGGTTTTTATCCGCGTTCGAAGGCTCCTGGAACGCCACAGATGCCATCACAAACTCCTCGCCAACAATCAGATCCTCGCCCGGCACGGTTTTACGGATCCATCGACCGGGATCCCGAAAGAGGAATTTTTCCGCTTTGTCTATCCGCAGATGGTCCACTGGTCCCAGAAGGCCCACCTGCCTTTCACCGTGGCGAGGCTCCGGGTATCCTCGGGTAAAAACTTTTTCAAGGTGGCTTCCAATCTCAAATCAACCCTGCGGAATTTCGATCTCGATTTCATCACCGGGGAAAACGACCTTTCCTTTATCCTGCCCGAAACCTCCTCTGAAAAGGCACAGACAGCCCTTTCCCGTGTCCTGGCCAGGGCCCAGGACATGGGCATCCCTCCCTGGGAGCTTCGCCTGGTCACCGTGTCCATCGGAGAAAACGGCTGGGACGCCGAGAGGATCCGGGACGGACTCAAACCCGGCCATTCACGGAAAAACGGCCTGCAGTCCGGGGCCGCACCGGGCAGCAGGATCCTTGTCGCAGCCTCGAGGGGAATGGGGGAAGACCTCGCTTCCCTTTTAAGATCAAGGGGTTATCCTGAAGTCGAGACCATCCCGGCAGGGTCCGGAAAGGAAGCTGAAAAGTTCCAGGCCGACCTAGTCATCGTGCAGGGCAGCACCGGGGAGATCCCCGGACTCCTGGACCGCCTCATGCCTTCCCTTCCCAGATCAGACATCCCCATCCTTATACGCCGCACCGGAAACGGAAACGGCGGATTTTCATCGCTGACAGGAGACGCCGCGGAATTCATCCCCGACGGCTCCCCAACCGAATATCTCCTCAAAAGGGTCAGCCAGTCCCTGGATCTTGTCCACCTCCGCTCCGAAAGCGAAGAGGTCATCCGGTTCCTGTGCAACCTGGTCAGATTCCTGGAGGAGGGTTCTGACATCCAGGGACACGGTCAGCGGGTATCTGACTGGGCCGCCTCCCTCGGGGCAAGGATGGGACGTAAAAAGGAAGAGATCGAGGCCCTTCGATGGGGCGGCCTCCTTCATGACGTGGGAAAGATATTTCTGCCTCAGAGGATCCTTCTGAAGGAGGGAATGCTGTCCGCCGAGGAATTCATGATCATCAAGTCCCACCCGCGGATGGGCCACGATCTCTTCAAGCCTTTCACAATTTTAAGGGGAGCTCTCCCGATCATCATGCATCACCACGAGAGAATGGACGGGAAAGGGTACCCCGAAGGTCT
>JAFGWO010000078.1 GCA_016937135.1 Pseudomonadota bacterium | reverse complement strand
TGAAAGCTCGCTTTCCTCAGGAAACGAGATTTCTCAACACCGATTTCCCTGGAAATCCTTCTCCCTCCGGGAGAAGTCGGTGAGGGGAAGAAGGAGACACACAAAAAAACAGTTTTTCGGGAAGCCGAGCGGCCGGGTTCCACCCTGTGCAACCCTGTGGAGTGATAATCATAAAGCGGCACCTGCCATAATAGGTTAGTTTCCAAATCGTCTTATGGTTCGTAACCTATCAAGGAGGTGCCTGATGCAAGTGTATGCCGGAATCGATCTTCACGCAAATAACAGTTATCTGGGTGTGCTGGACGCCGATGGAAGGCGGCTGTTTAAGAAGAAGCTTCCCAACGATCCCGAGATGATTCTCGGGGGTCTGGATCCGGTGAAAAAGGATGTGGCCGGAGTGGTGGTGGAATCGACGTTCAACTGTTACTGGCTGGTGGACCTGCTCATGGACAACGGGTACCGGGTTCATCTGGCCAATCCGTCGGCGATTCAGAAGTACAGCGGATTGAAACATTCCGACGATGTTCACGACGCGTTCTGGCTGGCCGAAATGCTGAGACTGGACATTCTTCCCACGGGGTATATCTACCCGAAGGAAGAAAGGGCCGTTCGGGACCTTCTTCGCAAGAGAGGCCATCTGGTCAAGTTACGCACCTCCCTGAGCCTCAGTTTAAAGAACATCGTGGCCCGGAACTGCGGCCAGGTCGTAAAACAGAACGAGATCATCCAGCTCAAGCGGGACCTGGTGGCGCCGTACCTGGAGGACAATGAAGACCTGGCCCTGGCGGGGAAAGTAAGCAAGGAAGTCATCGATTGCCTCACCGACCGGATTAATCGCATTGAGCGGTTCGTCGAGGGGAAGATACGATTGAATAGTCGTTATCAGTATCTGACAACCATACCAGGTGTAGGGCGGGTCCTGGGGCTGACCATCATGCTCGAAACCGGAGATATCCGCCGGTTCCCCAAGGTGGGCAACTACAGTTCCTACTGCCGGAAGGTTCCCAGCCGCTGGATCAGCAATGGAAAATCCAAGGGGAAAGGCAATACGAAGAACGGCAACAAGTACCTGGCCTGGGCCTTCTCGGAAGCGGTGGAACTGGCCCGGAGGTACAGCCCTGAAGTGCAGGCGTATTACAACCGGAAGCTCCAAAGGTCCAACAGGATGGTGGCCCATACAGCCGTCGCGCACAAATTAGCCCGGGCCGCTTATTACATCATTCGCGATCAGGTGTCCTTCGATCCGGGAAAACTGTTCACGTAGGGCTTGGCGGGAACGGGGAACCTGGCTCTGGTTTGGAGTAACCACGCGGAGTGATTGGGAACCGTTCCCGCCAACACATAACGGATGTCACTTCCTTGCTGCCCGTGCCGTGAACCGATATGGGGCTGGCTGACAACCACGCGGTGTGAATCAAAAATTATGGACACGGTACGGAACCGACGTTTTTCCGGGTCACGAACGTGACAGGGGCTTTATCTTTGGCCTTGATCCTGATGGGTGACTGGTGCAGCCAAGGCTGACACCTAAATAACAGAAAACAAGGGTGCAACGAGGAACGAATATCCGGAAAAACAGCAGGGGAAAAACCCCTGCTAAAAAATCTCTTTGCGCCTTGACATCGTGCCGCTTAATGGGTGACCGGAAAAGGTCACACTGTGGTAAATTTGCCTTGAATCTTTTTTAGCCCGGGTACGCATTAGCCGGATGAACATTTCTTTAAAAGAGGGAGAGCAGGCGGCCTTTCTAGACCCTGCACCCCGATTCCACCCCTGGCATCGTTTCCGGAGCGCATTCCCTGGCGGGGACAGGAACCTTTAAAGGCCCCATGTGGACCGAAACGGCGGGGCACTGGGTGCAGTCAAGGCACCGGATGCAGTTGTGGCTGTTGGCGTCTTTGTAAATGGAAATGTCCATGGGGCAGATGCGGGTGCATTTGTCGCAGTGGGTGCACGACTCCTCGTCCCAGGACAGCCTCAGGATGCTGATGCGGTTAAAGAGGGAAAAGATGGCCCCTAAAGGGCAGATGACCCTGCAGAAGGGCCGCTTGGAAAGGATGGAAAGGACAACAACCAGGAGGAGGATGGCCAGTTTGACGAAAAAGAGTTCTCCCACCATGAGGCGGATTTCAGGGTTCATGGCCACCCACGGGATTCCCGCGATAAGGGTCCCGACGGGGCAGAGCTTGGAAAACCAGGGCGCGAAGGTGAAGAAGGGAATGATGAGCACAAGCCCCAGGAGCACAGCATAGCGGATATAGGTCATCCAGGGGGGGATCCTCAGCCTGGAGGACGGGACCTTGTGAAGGAGATCCTGAAGCAGGCCAAAAGGGCAGAACGTCCCGCAGGCCATACGGCCCACCGCGACGCAAAAGAGAACGAAAAACCCGACGAAATAGACGGGTACGGCCCTGATGATGGAGTAGTGCTGAAGGGTCCCTATGGGGCAGGCAAAAACCGAGGAAGGGCAGGCGTAGCAATTTAATCCTGGGACGCAGAACCCTTTGGAAGGACCCTGCCAGAGGGTGCCCGGGGGGATGAAGCCCTTCAGGTATCCATTGGTGACGCCGGCACCCAGGAAAAACTGGGGAATCCTTCTGAAAAGAAACCGATGCAAGGCAGGCGCACCTTCTGCTGGCAGGGTTTTAATCCTGGTTTGCCGGAGGAACGAAGAAGATCGGATTTAATCCTCGCGGCCTCTTTGCCCTTGATGACAGCCCTCAGTTCCTGGGAGTCAACCGACCCCGATGCAGGACAGTCAGAGCAAGGCGGCATTAAAGAGAACCTCCCTCCATTCCCCGAGGGCGATCCCGGCAAACAGGGCCGCCCCGCCCAATGCCAGCAAGGCCATCTTGAGATAAAACAGGAGGGATCCTCTCATCCGGTCATCCCCTTCCGGAACATGGTTTTTTAAAGATATACCGACTTTGGGGCGGATGGAAGGCGAAATTTGGATCCTTAAGAAAACCTGGCGCCCCGCGCCCCTTTTTTACGCGTAGCTGTGCAGGCCCGAGATGAGATAGTTCACGCCGACATAGGTGAAGACCACGGCAACGAACCCGATGATCGATAGGACGGCGGTCTTTTTCCCCTGCCACCCCCTCGTCAGCCTCGCGTGGAGATAGGCGGCATAGATGAACCACGTGATGAGGGACCATGTTTCCTTGGGGTCCCAGCTCCAGTAGGTGCCCCATGCGTAATTGGCCCAGGCGGCCCCGGTGATGATCCCCAGGGAAAGGAGGGGGAACCCCACCGCGATGGCTTTGTAGTTGATCTCGTCCAGCATCTTCAGATCCGGGAAAAGGGCCATGAAGGATCCCTTCCCCGTACCCCTGTTCTCGGTCCTGGCCTTGGCCAGGTAGAGGAGGGAGACCCCAAAAGACACGGCAAAGGCCCCGTAGCTGACGAAGGACGTGATCACGTGATAAAGGAGCCAGTCGCTCTGGAGGGCCGGGATGAGAGGCCGGATCTCATCCGGGAAAAACAGCGCGTTGGCCGC
>JAFGWO010000077.1 GCA_016937135.1 Pseudomonadota bacterium | reverse complement strand
TTTTCCATCACCTTTCCGCTGGAGGACCTGGCGACGGTTCTCAGGTTCCACAGGAAGGTCATCTTCACCTTTGCCATGATCGACGGGATCTTTATCGTCCTTTTCGGGGGCTGGTTTATAGGACGGGTCGTTGTGACGCCTCTGGTAAAAATCTCCCGGGGCGCCCATGCCCTGGCGGAAGGGGATTTTGACGCAAGGGTCCAGATCCGCGGTCCCAGGGAGGTGGAAGAACTCGCTTCCACTTTCAACGACATGGCCGATCGGATCCAGGAAGAGGTCCTCAAGCGGGAGGAGCATCTTGCTGCTCTGGAGAAGGTGAACCGTGAACTGAAAGAGGCCCATCAGGAAATGGTGCGGGTGGAGAAGATGGCCTCTGTCGGCAAGCTGGCGGCCGGGATCGCCCATGAGATCGGCAACCCCCTGGCAGCGGTCCTCGGCTATACGTCCATCCTCCAGAAGGAAAACACAGATCCGGAGGCGGCGCAGTACCTGGAACATATCGAGAAGGAGACGGTCCGCATCCAGAAGATCATCAGGGGGCTTCTGGAGTTTTCCAGGCCCAGGGACCTTAACATCGGGGATCTGAACATGGAGGACCTGATAAGGGAGACCCTGGACCTGGTGACCCTTCAGCCCGTTTTTCGCGGAGTCCGGGTGGATCTTGCCATCCAAGAAGGGGGTCTGATGGTGAGAGGGGACCGCCATCAAATCCAGCAGACCCTGATCAACATCCTGCTCAATGCAGCCCAGGCTATGGAGGGCAGCGGGACCCTTCGGGTCGCCGCAAGATCCAGGGAACTCCTCGCGGGGGAAGGAGGTTTACCCCGGCGAAGGGCAACGGACCGGAAGAGACGCCGGGCCACCGATCCGAAGAACGCGGATTATGTCCCCATGAGGGGCGACTTTCCGGATTTGCCGGAAATCCGCGAGGGAGAAGCCGTGGTGGAGGTTGTCATCGAGGATTCCGGGCCGGGGATCCCCCGGGAGATCATGGGAAGGGTTTTTGATCCCTTTTTCACGACGAAGGGTACCGGGGAGGGAACGGGCCTCGGTCTTTCCATCGCATACGGGATCGTGGAAGGCCACGGCGGGATTCTCCTGGCGGGGAACCGGGAGGAAGGCGGAGCCCGAGTGACTATTCTCTTCCCCCGGAAAAGAAATCCGGAAACCGGGGACGGGGGAGAGGGGACTGTAAAAAAGAAGGAGGAAGGATGAAGGTAGAAGGGAGAAGGGGCTCTTGCCCCTGCCCGGCCTCTGCGGTCTCTGAACTCTGACACTCTGGACTCTGAACTCTGAACTCTGACACTCTGGACTTTATTTTTGGATTGGTGGCGTCATGGAACTGAAAAAAATACTGGTGGTGGATGACGAAGAGAGCGTTTGCGGCATGATCTGCGTCCTTCTGCAAAAGGAAGGTTTCCAGGTCAGCGGAGTGAACGCGGGCAGGAAGGCCCTGGAAAGGCTCGGAGAGGAGACTTTCGACATGGTGCTTTGCGACATCCGCATGCCCGAGATGGATGGCCTGCAGCTTCTCGACAAGGTGGGCTCCCTTTACCCGGACGTCATCATGATCATGATGTCCGCCTTCGGTACTGTGGATCTTGCCGTCGAGGCCATGAAGAGGGGAGCCTATGACTACATCAGCAAGCCTTTCAAGCCGGATGAGGTCCTCCTCACACTCCGGAAAGCCCAGGAAAGGGAGACCTTGCGCCGTGAGAACGTCCGCCTCCGGGAAGAAGTTGGGGAGCAGTTCAGCCTGGAAGGGATCGTGGCCCGAAGCCCGTCGATGAAGGGGATCATGGAGACGGTCCGGAAGGTGTCAGGGTACAAGAGCCATGTCCTCATCGGCGGGGAAAGCGGCACAGGCAAGGAGGTCCTTGCCAGGGCGGTGCACCGGATGAGCCCCTGGAAGGACAAGCCTTTCGTGGCGGTCAACTGCGGGGCGATACCCGCGACTCTCATGGAAAGCGAGTTCTTCGGCCATGTGAGGGGCGCCTACACCGACGCGGTCAGCGATAAGGCCGGTCTTTTCGAGGAAGCCTCCGGGGGGACTCTTTTCCTTGATGAGATCGGCGACCTCCCCATTGATCTGCAGGTCAAGCTTCTCAGGGCCATCCAGGAAGGGGAGATCCGCAGGGTCGGCGGCAGCAGCTCGATACGGGTCGACGTCCGGATCATCGCCGCTACGGCCAGGGACCTTGCGGCAGAGGTGGAAAAGGGCCGGTTCCGGGAGGATCTTTTCTACCGCCTCAACGTGGTTCCCATAAAGATCCCGCCTCTTAGGGAGAGGCGCGAGGATATCCGGCCCCTTGCGGAACATCTCGTTAATCGTCTTTCCCAGCGCCTCGGCGGAGGTCTCAGAATCCTTTCCCCGGACGGGATGAAGGCCCTCCACCGGTACCCCTGGCCGGGAAACGTCCGGGAGATGGAGAACCTCCTTGAAAGGGCAGCCATCCTCGCCGATTCCACCACTCTCGGGTCGGAGGAAATTCTTCCCCTTCTCACCGGCCAGGCGGGGCCCGGAACGGAGGATGCAGCACAGGAGGATCTTTCCATCAAGAAAGCCACACGGGCCATTGAGAAAAAACTCATCGAACGGGCCCTCAGGAAGACCCAGTACAACCGCAGCCAGGCTGCCCGTCTTCTGGAAATCAGCCACCGGGCCCTTCTTTATAAAATAAAAGATTACGGGCTGGAGGTACCGAAGTAAAAGTCCAGCGTTCAGAGTTCAAAGAATGGTCCGGAAAAGCGGAGCGGGAAGGGAGAAGCCGAAGGCCCTGAGCCTGTCGAAGGGGGAGAATGGGGAAGAGACGTAAAGCGTATCGGCGTAAAGGGTAAATGGTTGTTAGCATACACGCCCATTGGCTGGGTGCCCTTGCGATGCTTCCCTCTTCCCAATTCCGTTTCTTATGTTGAGCGTCAGACGTTTCCTGGCTCGATGCGAAAAACATTCTTGGTTCACTATGAAAAATTTTCAATGTCCAGAGCCCGTAATCCTCAAAAAGTGCCTTTTCGGCCAGATCTGGCATGGAACGGGACTTGCTTTGAGGATTTCGTGGAGGCGACCCGATGAAAATGATCCCGCGCACTGAAAAAGGGTTCACCCTGGTGGAACTGATGATGGCTGTCGCCATCACCCTCATCCTTACCTCCCTTGTGGTCTTTAACCTCCTGGGGGAACTTCCTTCCTACCGCTTGAGGAGCACCGCCAACAAACTTGCCGCGACGCTCCAGTATCAGAAGATCCGTGCGGTCACCACCAACCGGATCGCCTGGCTGGAGGTGAATTACGGCACCCCGGGCAGCCATTATTACACGGGTTTTGTGGATGAGGACATCAGCGGGACGGCGGATGCCGCGGAATACGAGGCTACGGGGCTGAACTTTCCGGATATTGTCGGGTCAAAGCCCTGCTTCAAGCTGCCCCCCAATATCAGCTTCGGGTTTCCCGAAGGTTTTTCCTCGGGCACGGGCCCGGATGGGTCGCCTTTTCCCGGGGGCGGGAATTTCATCACCACCTACGATGCCGGCGGATCCTCAAGCGGCGGTTTTATCGGCTACCGTCCCACCGGAGTGCCTGTGATCAATCCGTCGGCGAACCCTCACCCGACCTCCCCCGTGCCTATGGTCATCTATCTGACAAATATTTTAGGTGAGGGTTACGCTGTTTCCGTCCAGATTACGGGCCGCGTGCGTGTCTGGAAATGGAGCCCGAGCGGCGGGGGGTGGATCTGATGAAAAAATTAAGGATTTTCAGAACTGTCCGGTTCGCGCGGGATGGAGGGTTTGGTCTTCTGGAACTGCTCATCGCAATGACCATACTGGGCATCAGCACCCTGGGGATCATCAGTCTTCAGATGCAGTCGGGCTTCGGAAACGTGGGTTCGAGGAACCAGTCCGCGGCAGTCAATCTGGCTCGCTCGAAGATGGAGGAGTTAAAGCGCGTGGGTTCGTACACGGTGCAGTTCGGGTCGGTCCCGTCCCTCGTTGACCCGGAATCAGCATACCCCGTCACAACCAACGACCTGGGAAACTGGACTTCTCCCGACTTCAGCGAGGGGCCATTCAACGAGGCCATGGATCCCTCCCTTTCGGGAGGGGAAATCTTCACGAGGGCCTGGAATGTGGTGGACCATCTCCCCATTGTAAACTTCAAGACGGTGCGCGTCAGGGTCAGCTGGGAGGAACAGGGTAAACCCAGGTTTGTGGATCTGGAAACACAGATCGGGCGCAAAGATCTGGATTTCTATTGACAGACGGATCAGGCAGGGCTTCCAGGCCCTGAAGGAGTGGACGATGTCCCGGAAAGAAAAAAAGGCCCATTACGGCCACGACCCCAGGATGAAGGGCTTTACACTGGTGGAGCTCATGATAACCCTTGTGATCCTCGGTCTCATCCTTGGGGTTGTCTACAGGATGTTTTCCTCCCAGGAACACTTCTTCAGGACCCAGGAGCAGGTTTCGGCCACCCAGGAGAACCTGAGGGCCACCGTGGAATACATGAACCAGGAGCTGTCCTGGCTCGGCTACAAGGTTCCGGGGGTCGCGGTGGTCAAGGCTTCCCCCAACGACCTGATCTTCCGGGCCAACATCCCCAACACGGGATCCGCCATCCAGTATGTCCGGTACCGGTTTGACAATGCGACGAACACGATCCTGCGGGCCGCGGGGGCGAACGCATCGGATGTCGACACCGCCGATGTGATTATGGCAAGCGACATCGAGGCCCTTTCATTCTCCTTCTACACGGTACAGAACGCTGTCGTAGTCATCAAGATCA
>JAFGWO010000076.1 GCA_016937135.1 Pseudomonadota bacterium | reverse complement strand
GGTTTTGTAGTTGTTGGCGGAAAGCTTCGAGAATGACAAAGACAGGTCGGTGATCAACGGGCCTGTTATTACCACGGAAGAATTGTCAGGGCTGTTCCGAAATACTACAAAAGATTAGAAGGAGTAGGAAAATGGCAGAAGGAACAGTGAAGTGGTTTAACGACGCAAAAGGTTTCGGATTTATCGAGCGGAGTGATGGTGCCGATGTGTTTGTACACTTTTCGGCTATCGAGGGCTCGGGCTTCAAGACCCTGACAGAGGGGCAGAAGGTAAAGTTCGAAGTTACGGATGGTGCCAAGGGGCCCCAGGCGAGCAACGTAACCCCCCTGTAAGGGGTGTAACCGCGAAAACACGAGAAGCCCCGGGGGTGAAAGCCCTCGGGGCTTTTTTTATGCCATCGACGCGCGCCGCGTGGGGCTTCCGGATCCAGGACATGTGTGGTGAGTCATGGATCCGTGAGGAAAGGGAAAACCACGTTTTTTCCTACCCGTTGCGCAAAAGGTCCCGGATCGGACTTTTCGCGACCCTGTTAAAACTTGGGATAATCAGGGGATGCAAGGGAAAAACCGGGCGGGCCACAAGGAAGAAAACGCCAAAACAAAAAAAAGCCCTCAAGGAGGGCTTTTTTGGGCCTTTTCAGGTCATGCCCGGGACCGGATTTGGCAGCCTTCGCTGCAATGGGCCATGCGAGGGATCGTAAAGCGTTTCATCTGAGCACCTCCATTCCGGATCGAACTGGTTTGCAAACCAATTATACCCGACCTTTTCGGTATAATATAATTCATATAAAGAAAAGTTCAACCTCCCCCTTGAATTTTCTGGAAGGATAAGAAAAATTCTTTCTGGCCTAACCCTTGCTTGCTTCCTCCCGGGCTACCTCCTCAATGGTTCTTCCGGTCAGAGCGCTTTCAGGTTCCGTCATTACCGGGTTGCGGCCGGGATCGGCCTTGTCGTCTTTCATCTTGATGAGCAGCCAACGAAATTTTCCTGACCGGTCCTTAGCCGTCCGGATTAGCGCGTAGCCTCCGGCGAGCTTCTTCCCCTCCAGGAATATTTCGATCTTCCCCTCGCTGAAGGCTTCGGCCATCGTGACCGCCCCGCCCTCCTTTTCCTGACGCAGATTCCGGTAGGTTCCCTTGTCCCAGACGATCACGGTCCCCCCGCCGTATTCGTCTGCGGGTATGACTCCCTCGAAATCGGCGTATTCCAGGGGGTGGTCTTCGGTTGGAACTGCCAGCCGTTTTTCAGAAGGGTCAGTGGACGGGCCCTTCGGAACAGCCCAGGACTTGAGGACCCCGTCCACCTCCAGGCGGAAATCGTAGTGCAGATTGGAGGCGTCGTGTTTCTGGATGACAAAAATCCGGTCCTCCCCAGGCGCGGATTTTTCCTCCGGAGAAGGTTCCGGGGTTTTCCGGAAATCGCGCAGCGACCGGTAGGCTTGGAGAGGATCGGTTTTTTTAATCATTCGTTCGGCCTCCTTTCCCTTTTCCCCTTCGGTGGCAATTATGGTCATATCATCGAGATAATACCAATTTTTTCCGTTTCATGATGAGGTCTTGAAAGGGGACCCACAGCGGCCGAGGGACAGGATTCGGGGAGAGAGGCGCCGCCTTTGGCCAGAAAAGGAGGGGGAAACGGGCATGATAAAAGTTGACAAAAGATGGCAGTTTCCATTGAAAACCCTTTTCTAAAAAGTTAAGATATCAAATTAAGCAGATTAAAAAAGAGATGACGGGGCCGCAAAATACCTTTTATGCCGACAGGATCATGAATGCTTATCCTCGTGACCAACGATGACGGTGTTTCTGCGCCCGGGATCAATGCCCTGGCCGAAGCCCTGAGGGAACTCGGAAGGGTTGTGGTGGTCGCCCCCGACAGGGAAAAAAGCGCCGCCAGCCACTCTCTGACGCTGAACCACCCTTTAAGGATCGCGGAACTGGCAAAGGACATGTATTCGGTGGACGGGACCCCTACAGACTGCGTGCATCTTGCCATGCATGTCATCCTGAAGGATCAAAGACCCGATCTCCTCGTTTCGGGGATCAACAACGGAGGGAATCTGGGGCAGGATGTCACCTATTCGGGGACGGTGTGGGCCGCGCTGGAAGGTCATTTCATGGGAGTCCCCTCGGCCGCGGTTTCCCTGGTGGATGATCGATATTTCGATTATGGTCCTGCGGCCCGATTCGCGGCCAGGGTGGCCCGCTGGATCCAGAGAAGGGGGCTTCCGCCGGACACGGTCCTCAACATCAACGTGCCGGATGATCCGGACCAGGATCTTGACCGTTTCGCGATCACGCGGATGGGGTATCATCGTTTCGAGGAGAGCGTCGTAGGAAACACCGACCCGAGGGGCAAGTCCTATTACTGGATCGCGGGCCGCAAGGTGCCCTCACGGGAGGGGATCGAGACCGACGTCGGGGCTGTTCAGGCGGGTTTTATCAGCGTTACCCCCCTGCACGCTGACATGACGAGGTATGCCGCCCTCGAGGAATTGAAGGGCTGGAAAGAGGAAGGCCTTTGAAGAACGGCAATAACGACAGGCAGGCCTGGGCCCGGGAAAGGATGATCGAAAGGGACCTCGTCCCGAGGGGAATCAAGGACCAGAGGGT
>JAFGWO010000007.1 GCA_016937135.1 Pseudomonadota bacterium | reverse complement strand
TTAAAGATAGGGCCCGGTTGGGCAGTTATCTGAAATGGCTCGGGGACGAACTGCGCATCGAGCAGCACGACCTGAGGGCAATGCTGGCAACCCGCAAGAGGACCGCCAGGCCCGCTTCCGAAGAGGAAAAAACGGCTCCCCAGGGCGGCGGGGGGACCAAAAGGGAAAGGCTTTTTCTCCATATCCTGATAAGGGATCCGGAACTTGTGCCCAGGGCACGCGCATCGGTAAGCCCGCTGGATATTCAGGATGCGGAGATCGCCGGGATGGTTGAAAAAATTTTTTCCGGTGTTAATCTTGCCGGACTCCTTGGAACCGTTTCCGAACATTGGGAGAACATCCTTTCCAGGTGGGCCCTTGAAGACCCTGTCGAGGGGACGCAGCAAGCCCTCGATGATCTCCTTGGCTTTTATTCCCGGCAAAAGCTCGAAGGAAAAATCCGAAAGGTGAGGGAAAAACTCGCAAGGGCTGTAAGCGCGGGATCCGAAAGGGAGAAAAAGGAACTCAACGAGGAGTGGAAGGATCTCCAGAAGGAGTTAAGCCGCCTGAAATCCCCTGACCGTTCGATCGGCCCGGTCGGGGAGAATCAATCATCCGGAGGTAAGGACAGGGAATGAAGGAAAATCCGAACGGACAGAAAAATATCACGGAACTCATCACCAAGGGCAGAAAACAGGGTTTTCTGACCTATGAAGAGGTCAACGATGCCTTGCCCGACGACCTCGTGTCTTCCGAAAGACTCGACGAGGTCATAGGCATGTTCGGAGATATGGACATCGAGATCGTCGACGCCGATCGCCGGATCCAGGTCAAGGATATCAAGATCCAGTTCAAGGGGGACGAGGAGGAAGAGGAAGAGACGGCGGATTCCGAGGATGAAGGGGAGGCTGTTGTGGTCAAGACCGCATCCCCCGTGGGTCTTACCGGGAGGACGGACGACCCCGTAAGGCTTTATCTCAAGGAAATGGGGCAGATCAATCTCCTGACCCGTGAAGGGGAAGTGGAGATCGCCAAGAGGATTGAACGGGGAGAAATGGAGATCCTGGAAACGGTTTCCTGCAACCCCGTCTGCATCCGCGAGATCATCGCCCTGGGGGCAAAGCTGGAGTCCGGCGAGGCCAAATTAAGGGAGACCCTTTACGACCCCGAAGAAACCGCCGAAGAGGCCGAGACCGCCGAGGAGGATGGCGGCGAGGAAATCAGCGAGGAAGAGGCCGAGAGGTTCGCCGTGCAGGCCGGGAATGACCGGGAGGAGGAGTTCCTTCAGGAGGCCCTGAAAGTCCTTCGAAGGGTGGAACGCAGAGCCGGGCGGATAGAACTTCTGCGCACCTCCCTCGAGTCGGCCCCCGAGGGGGAAAAGGACGAAATTAAAAAGAAAATCCTGCGGGCTTCCAAAGAGATAGCGAAGGATATCCGGAATCTCGGCCTCAATATGAGGCAGGTGACGCGGTTTTCCTCCCGGATCACGGCCCTTCAGGAAAAGATCAACCGGTATCAGGGGAGGATTGACAGCATCTACCAGCGGACGAAGCTTTCCGAATGGAGGATGAATCAGCTGTTGAAAATGGCCAGAAAAGGGGAAGAAAAAGCCGCGGTCAAGGAAGCCGGCATGTCCCTCTCCCAGCTGGAAACCTATCGGCAGCTCATACGGGAAGCCCGGAAGAAATTGAAGGAGATCGAGAAAAGCACCGGGATGACGTGCGCGGAGATCCTGGAGGACGGGGCAAGGATCCGGCTGGCGGAGGCAAAAACCCGTGATGCCAAGCAGGAACTGGTGGAAGCCAACCTTCGGCTGGTCGTCAGCATCGCCAAGAAGTACACGAACAGGGGGCTTCAGTTCCTCGATCTGATCCAGGAAGGGAACATCGGCCTGATGAAGGCCGTAGACAAATTCGAATATCGCCGGGGCTACAAATTTTCCACCTACGCGACCTGGTGGATCCGACAGGCTATTACCCGGGCCATCGCCGACCAGGCCAGGACGATCCGGATCCCGGTCCACATGATCGAGACCATCAACAAGTTGATCCGGACCTCCAGGCAGCTCGTCCAGGAACTGGGGAGGGAGCCGATGCCCGAGGAGATCGCTGAGAGGATGGAGCTGCCCCTCGACAAGGTTCGAAAGGTCCTCAAGATCGCCAAGGAACCTATCAGCCTCGAAACCCCCATCGGGGAGGAAGAGGACAGCCACCTCGGGGATTTCATCGAGGATAAGAAAGTTATCTCTCCCGGGGATGCCGTGGTTCAGGCCAGCCTCAGGGGACACGTCAGGGAGATCCTGGAAAGCCTCACGCCCCGGGAGGAAAAAGTCCTCAAGATGAGGTTCGGAATCGATGAAAGGACCGACCACACCCTTGAGGAGGTAGGGCAGAATTTCAGCGTGACCCGTGAGAGGATCCGCCAGATCGAAGCCAAAGCCCTGAGGAAATTAAGGCACCCGAGTCGATGCAGGAAGTTAAAGCCTTTTTATGAGGATTAATACGTTTTCGGCCTGGTTTGGGAGAGGCGGAACCCGACTCTTGTTGACAGATGGCCGGATTCAAGATACTACAAATCCGGGCCCATAGCTCAGTTGGTTAGAGCCACCGGCTCATAACCGGTAGGTCCTCCGTTCGAGTCGGAGTGGGCCCACCAAGAAAATAGAATTCTTTGATAAAGGGGTTTATCAAAATAAATGGTGTTTGCTGGTCAGTCCATTGCCGCGACAGGGAAAAAAGGCCATGAGGTTGGATAAGAAACCCCTGGTTTGTTTCCAGCGGCCTCATTAGCAGACAGCCCGGGTGCACTCGCAAGAGCGCACCCTTTTTATTTTTTCCGATATGGAAACGCCGACAGTTGCACATGTGCTGAAAATCATAGAAGGATTGGCCCCGACGGAGGCGGCCCTCCCGGAGGATCCGGTGGGCCTTCAGTGCGGGGACCCGGATGGGCCGGCAGGAAAGGTCATGGTGGCCCTGGACGCAAACGGGATGACAATAAAGCAGGCCCTGGCCGCCAGTGCCGGTCTTCTCGTAACCCACCACCCCCTTCTTTTCGAATCCCTGGGGCCCCGCAATATGAGGACTCCGATCGGGGACGCCTTCACAATGGCCGTCCGGGGAGGGCTTGCCGTCTACAGTGCGCACACCAACCTCGACGCATCCCCGCACGGGATCAACGCCGCCCTGGCCGATGTCGTGGATCTGAGGGAGCGGGAGATCCTGGCCCCAACCGGTCCGGATTCCTTCAAGGTGGTAATTTTTGCGCCAAAAACCTCCCTGGGGCCGATCCGAAAGGCTGTTTTTCAGGCAGGCGGAGGAAGGATCGGTCCCTACAGCGAATGCTCCTTCGCGGTGGCCGGGGAAGGGACCTTTCTGGGGGATGAAACCGCCCGCCCGGCCGTGGGCTCTCCCGGACGGAGGGAATCCGTTTCCGAAATCCGGCTGGAGGTCCTGGCTCGGGAAGGGACGCTTGCCGGTCTCCTCGAAGCGGTCAGAAAGGTTCACCCCTATGAGACCCCCGTCATGGACGTATTTCCCCTGAAGGGCAAGGCGCCGGGGGTTGGCATTGGAATCACCGGGCTCCTGCCCTCCGCGAGAACCGTCGGGGAAATCACCCTTCTGGTTAAAAAGGCCTTGCGCCTCAAAGCCGCCCGGGTTGTCGGCAGGCCCGGGCGCAAGGTCAGCAGGGTGGCCGTCTGCGGAGGGAGCGGCGGCTCCCTTCTCCAGGCCGCCTGGTCTTCGGGGGCCCAGCTGTACATCTCGGGGGACATAAAATTTCACGAGGCGCGCAGCGCAGAGGAGCACAACCTTTCGATCCTCGATGTGGGTCACTTCGCGCCGGAAAGATTCGGCATGGTCCGCTTCGGGGAAAAAATCCACCAGCAGTGCATTGAAAATGGGTGGACCATGAAAATCCTGTATGCCGCGGAGAAGGACCCCTTCACGGTAATGATATGAAACCGGGGGTTGGGATTATAAAAGCCAAGGAGGAAAAGAAGTGAAGGAAATGTTGGACAGGCTGGTTCATCTTCAGGAAACGGATGAGAAAATCGTCGCTCTTCAGAAAGAGGAAGAAAAAATCCCCCGGGAAATAGAGGAGCAGGAACAGATTTTTGGAAACTCCAAAGGTCGGCTGGCGCAGGTCCAGGAATCCCTCGAGGAACTTGATGGGAAATTCACCGAGTTCTCCCGGGAGCTGGAGGAGGCCAAGGATCAGCAGCGCCGGAGCCAGGCCCGGGCCCTGGCTGTGAAAACCCAGAGGGAATATCAGGCCGTGCAAAGGGAGGGTGAGTTCGCGCGAAAGCGCAGGGGCGAGCTGGAAGGGCAGGTTCGGGAGCTCCAGGAGGAAAAGGGGATCCTTGAGGAAAGCCTTCTGGAGGCCCAGCAGGACCTGGAGGGGAAGGAAGCCGCCCTGGAGGAAAAGCGGAAGCAGGCCGAAGCGAGAATGAAGGCGATCCGCAATGAGAGAGAGGACCTTCAGAAAACGAGGGAGGTCGAGGCCGGCCTGGTCGAACCGGAACTCCTGGCGAAATACCAGAGGGTCTTCCAGCGATATCGGGGGAAGGGCATCGTCCGGGTGACGGGCGGGGTCTGCAACGGGTGCTTCATGATGATCCCCCCCCAGCTCTACAATCAGGTCCTGGCGCACGGCGGAATCCACACCTGCCCCAATTGCGGGCGGATCATTTATGTCGACAGGGAATGATCCCGGGAAGGTACTGGCCTTTCTTTCCGAATGCCTTGATGTCGGCCAGACCCTTGAGGCCTTTCCGGAACTGACCCGCGGGGAACTAGGAAAGATTCTTTCCCTGGCCGCAGGCCTTTTCAAAGGGAGCGGGGGGAAAGGGGTCCTCAGGGTTGACGGGGCTGCGCGGGGCAACCCGGGGCATGCGGGCGCGGGGATTGTGCTGGAAAAAAACGGCTCGGTCCTCCTCCGCCTTGGCGAATACCTGGGAGAGGGGACCAACAACGAGGCCGAATATAAAGCCCTTATCCTGGGCATGGAGGAAGGGCGTCGTTTGGGGTTGGGGGAGCTTGAGGTCTACTCCGACAGCGAACTCGTTGTGCGTCAGATGAGGGGTGAATACCGGGTAAAGAATCCCCGCCTTCAGGAACTTTATTTCCAGGCTGTCAAGGTGTTGGGTTCCTTTAAGAAGGTCATTTTCCTTAGCGTTCCCCGCGAGGAGAACCGGGAAGCCGACAGGATGGCGAATCTCGCCATTGATGCCCGGGGACCCGTTCGCCTGTAAAATCCTCTTTTCCGGAAAAATCCGGGCAAAATGTTTCCCAAATGGAAATGTTGGGTTAAACTTCAAGTGTGGAGTGGCCCGGGCGGCCGCTCCCTCTTCAGGGGAGGTTGTCCCAATCCTGTCGAGGGGGAGGAAAGTCCGAGCACCGCAGGGCAGGATGGTCGGTAACGCCGACCGGGGGCGACCCCAGGGAAAGTGCCACAGAGAAAGAACCGCCCTCTTCGCTCTCCGAGCTTCGACGCGGCAAGCCGTTTTTTGGTTTATTGCGGCGGGGTTACCCTTCCAGGGTAACGAAGACGGGTAAGGGTGAAAAGGTGAGGTAAGAGCTCACCAGTGTCGGCGGCGACGCCGGCAGCTAGGCAAACCCCATCCGGTGCAAGGCCAAATAGAGGAGCGATTGAGAATGGCCCGTTCGAGGCTCCCGGGTAGGCTGCTAGAGGCCGTCGGCAACGGCGGTCCCAGAGGAATGGCCGCCGTCCTTTTCGCGTGGCCGGTTCGGCAAATCCGGACCGGATTGCGCAAAAGGGTCACAGAACTCGGCTTACAGGGCCGCTCCCTTGTTTTAAATCCGGGGCCGGATCTCCTTTAATCCAGGGGGTCCGGCCCTTGTTGTCAGGTCAGGGGAATGAAGAATGTGAAAGGGTGATCATGGGGCTTTCGGCTGGTTCCATCACGTTTCTCTTGAGGGATCACTTTGGCAAACCGACCCCTCCGCCGCGGCTCCCTGTCCTTGACGAACTCATAAAGACGATCCTTTCCCAGAACACCAGCGACCGGAACCGGGATCTCGCCTTTGATGCCCTGAAAAAACGTTATCCAGGCTGGAAGGACATCCTCGCTTCCCCTCCGGGGGAACTGGAATCCGTCATCGCCCCGGCAGGGCTTGGGGCAACACGGGGACGAACCATCAGGGAGCTCCTGGAAAGGGCTTTTGCGGACGGAGGGGAATCCTTCCCGGATCTTGAGGGTGTCACCCGCGAGGAGGGAATGAGAACCCTCACGTCCATCAGGGGGGTCGGGCCGAAAACCGCCGCCTGTGTCCTTCTTTTTTCCTGCCGGATCCCCGCTTTTCCCGTCGACACGCATATCCATCGCGTCACAAGGAGGCTGGGTCTTCTGCCGGAAGGGGCCGACAGGGTCAAGGCCCAGGAGGTCCTCGAAAAGTACTTTCCACCTGATGTTTATCTGGAAGCCCATCTGAATCTCATACGCCTCGGCAGGGAGATCTGCCGATCCCGCAAAACCCAATGCGTTTCATGCCCGCTCCAGGGTGTTTGCCGCACGGGGGTTTTTTCAAAAAGGGGGGAGAAATGAGCGCTGCTTCTGACCCCGGGAGAATCCTTTATCTAGGTCCCTCCGCTGAAAATTCCGCGAAGATCCTTGGGCAGCTTCGGGCTTTTGGATTCGAGGTCCTTGCCGTTTCCAGCAGTCATTCCGCCAGGGAGGCGCTCTCGGGCTCCGCCACAGTGGATTTTGTTGTCGCGGACATGGATGCCGGGGAGAATGAGGTGAGGGATATCGTTTTCCATATGAAAAATACCCCGGCCATGGAAGAGATCCCCATTATTGCCCTCCTGAACGCAGAGAGTGTCGATGCGGTGACAGAACTATTCGATCTGGGGTGCGATGAGTTTCTTCGCAAACCTGCGGATTCTGCCCTTTTGAAGGATAAGTTAAGTGTCCTTTTGTGGTCGCCGCGCAGGGCGACCCCCCGTGTGGGCTGCCGTTTTTCCGCGCGGATCATTTCGGGTCGGACGGCCGACCCGGGGGAGATCGTTCAGATCAGCGAGGGCGGGGCCGCTCTCCTTTTGCCGAAGAGGAGGCCGGAAGAGAGAGTCCTGACAGTGAGGTTCGCCCTTCCAGAGGAGGGGGAGGAGGAAATATCCCTTGCCGCCGCTGTGATCCACGTCAGGGAAGAGGAGGGTCAGTTTCTTCACGGGGTCAGGTTTGTGACCCCCGGCAGCGAGACGCTTAGAAAGATCAGGCGTTTTGTCCAGAAAACGCTGCTGTGAAAGATCCTTTTCCGGATCATGGCAAAAAGGCAGCCGGCCCTGGATTGAAAAATGATGTTTCCGGATTGGTGGAAGAGGCGGCAAAGGCGGCGGAGAGGGACCATCCCCTTCAGAGGCGCTGGCCGTCCAGTAAATCCAGGGTCTTGATGGCCGTGGTCCGGGCATCCCGTACGCAGTCGTTTATCCCGACCCCCCTGTAGGCGTTTCCTGTAAGGAATATCCCGGGAGGGAGATGGCTTTCCGTCCTCTCCAGCCTTTCCAGGTGCCCGACTGTGTAAAGGGGGATGGCCTTTTCCCAACGGAACAGGGCGTGGAAAACGGGTTTGGCGGAAAGACCCATCGTCCGGGCAAGGTTCTTCAGGGTAAAGTCCAGAAGGACGTCTTCCGGAAGGGTCGGGGTTTCCGGGTCCTGGGCTCCCCCCACCATGGCCCGGATGAGGAAATGGTCGGGGTCGGAACGGAACCCGGGAAAGATGGCAGAATCCCAGAGGGCTCCGAGGAGGTTAATCCCCTCGACGGAAGGGATGAGATAGCCGAAGCCGTGGGGCGGGGGGGCAAGGTCGGCGAGGCGATAACCCAGACCGACCACGGCCATGGGGGAATAAGGGATCTGAAAAAGGAGTTGAGCCGCCTCCGGCGCGATGGGGGCCAGGAGCCCGGCAGCGGCATCCGAGGGCATCGCCAGGATGACGGAATCAGCCGTGTAGTCCCCGCCGCTGGAAACAACCCGCCAGCGGCCGTCCTTTCCCTCCAGGGTGAAGACCTGTTCCTTTCCGTGAAAGCGGTCATCAAGTTCCCCGGCCAGACGATCCGTCAGTTCGCGAACCCCGCTTTTAAAGGAGGTCAGCACGCCTCCCGGTCCGGAAGGGCCGGAGGAGACGGTTACCTCCTCCCCGCGTCTTTTAGCCCTGATCCTGTCCCTGCGAAGTTTTAAGAGGGCCTTTGTGAGGCCGCCGAAGTTTTCCTCCAGTTCGGCGATGCGGGGAAAGGAGGCGCGAAGGCTCATCCGTGAGGGGTCCCCGGCGAAGATCCCCGACACCATGGGATCGATGAGCCGTTCGAGGGCTTCGGATCCCAGTCTCCTTCGGGCGAATTCGGCCAGGGAGGTGTCCTCCCCCTTCGGCGTAGGGGTGGCAAGGAACTCCCCGGCAATCCTTATGCGGCCCGCAACGGACAAGGGGCCGTTTAGAAAAAAGGAGAGGATGGAGGGTTTCAGCTCGTGGAGGCGGCCCCGGGAATAGATGAACCTTCTGGCCGCGGCCTGGTCGCTGGTCAGGAGGCGATCTTCCATTCCCAGGAAGCGTACAAGGTCCAGGGTCCAGGGCTTGTTGTCGAGAAACCCGTTGGGCCCGCCCTCGATGATGTACCCTTCCTGTTCCACTGTCTCGAATTTCCCGCCCGGGCGCGCTTCCTTTTCGAAAAGATCCACCTGGATCCGCCTGCCTTGTTTCAGAGCCTCTTCCCGGAGGAACCAGGCGGTCGCGAGTCCGGAAATCCCCCCACCGATGACGGCGATTTTTTTCCAATCCATCGGCGTGATCGTCTTTTCTTCCCTGGTTTTCAACCTTTGTTTCATCCAGTCCTGCCTGAAGTTCAGGTTCCGGTTCCGGACCCTGGAGTCAAAATCGATCTCACTTGCCCGCCCCCGTGACGAGCTGTGCCAGCGCCCGGATGAAATCAGGTCTGGTATTAAGGGCGGGGGCGCGCTCAAAGAAGGGAAAGCCCAGCTCCCGGGCCATGGCGCGATGCTGGATGTCCAGCTCGTAAAGGGTTTCAATGTGGTCCGAGACGAAGGAGACCGGGCCGACGACCAGAGGAGGCGTTTCCTTGGCGGCGAGGCCTTGTAATGCCTCCGGGAGAGAGGGCCGGAGCCATTTGACGGGCCCGAGACGGCTCTGGAAGGCGAGGTGCGAGGTGCGGCCGCCAAGCCTTTCAGCGACGCCAGCAACGGTTTTCCTTGTTTCCTCGAGATACGGGTCTCCGTTCCGAATGAGGGAGGCGGGGACGCCGTGGGCGGAAAAAAGCACCATTGCGTCGTCCCTCGGCCCGGGGGGGATCCTCTTGAGGGCTTCCTTGACCGTGGCAGCGAGGGCATCCAGATAGGGAGGATGATCCGGCCAGGTGTCGATGATGGTTGTCGTGGTCTCGAAGGCCGTTTCCGGAAGGGCCATGGAGAGGTCTTCAATGCAGCTCCCGGTTGTAGCCGAACAATATTGAGGGTAAAGTGAGAGGGCGATGAGGTCAGTTGCGCCGGCCCTCTGGCAGGACGCCACCGAATCCCTTATCAGGGGGTGCCAGTAGGAGAAGGCCGGAAGCACGGGCCCGCATTCGGAACCAAGGGCCCTCTTCAGTGCCCGCGCCTGGTCTTCGGTGATTTCCCGGATGGGGCTCTTCCCCCCGATGAGCTCATACCTCGGTTTGACCTTTTCGGCCCGCCGCATCGACAGGAAGGATGCAAGGGGTTTCCTGATAAAATAGGGAAGCCTGAGGATGGCCGGGTCGGAAAAGAGATTTTTCAGGAAGGGCCGGATGGCCGCGAGGCTGTCCGGTCCCCCCATATTCAGCAGGACAATGGCTGTTTTGCCTTCCCCTTCCCGGGCCACAGCCTATTCCCTGTAGCCGTGTACGGCTTCGACCAAAGCAATGGCGTTCCGGACGGGGGTCGTGGGGAGGATTCCGTGTCCCAGGTTGAAGATGTGTCCGGGTTCCGGGCCCGCTGAGTCCATGATGAGGCGGGCCCTTCTGGCGATCTCGTCCGGGGGGGCGAAGAGGACGGCGGGGTCCAGGTTCCCCTGGATGGCCTTTTTCCCGCCCAGCGCCTGACGGACCCGTCCGATATCCTGGCGCCAGTCGATTCCCAGGACCTCCACATCCAGGGGATCCAGGAGGGGAATCAGGTGGGCCCCGTCGTTAAGGTAGTAGATGACGGGAACCGAATCGCGGTCCAGGCCTTCGAGGACCTTCCGGAGGGGATTCAGGGAAAAACGGACGTATTCCTCGCCGGAGAGGATGCCGCCCCAGGTGTCGAAGATCTGGATGGCCTGGGCTCCGGCGGCGATCTGGGCGTTGAGGTACTGGCGGT
>JAFGWO010000075.1 GCA_016937135.1 Pseudomonadota bacterium | reverse complement strand
TGACCATGGGAACGCTGGGCGGGATGATCATCCCCATTGTGGAGGACGCCACCGTGACCCCGCTGGAGAATTCCGGAGTGTACCCCTTCTTCTCCATCTCGGGGATGAGAACCGCCCCGATGGAGGCCGTATCCGACACGGAGGAACCCGAAATGCCCCCGAAAATCATGCTTGCGATGACGTTCACCAGCCCCAGGCCCCCACGGAAGCGTCCAACGAAGAGCTGGCTGAAATCGATCAGGCGGCTCGTGATCCCCCCGGAGTTCATGAGCAGGCCCATGAAGATGAACAGGGGCATGGCGATCATGGCGTAAGAATTCATCCCGGCGTAGAGCCTTGCCGGAAGGATGCCCAGCAGCTCGGGACGGACAAGGGCAAAATAGGCAAAACCGGAAAGACCCAGGGAATAGGCGATGGGTATCCCAAGCAGGAGAAAAATGCCCAGGGTCGACAGGAGGATCAGCACGGCCCATCCTCCGGAAGGGGCCATTCCCCTCGAAGGGTCAGGACGATGTTGAAAAGGCAATAGAGGATCACCAGCCCGCACCCGATGGGGATGCTGATCTGCATGATCCACTCGGGGATCCGCATAACCGGCGACTCGTTGCCGCCTACTTTGGCGATCCAAGTGACACTGAAAAAGATCATGACCCCGTTGATGAAGGCGATGAGCAGATGGGCCAGGACATCAACGGCCCTCTTGAGGGGGACTGGCAGCAACTGGACGACGCAGCTGATCCTGATGTGCTGACGGCGCCTCACGGCCGCGGCCGCCCCGATGGCGGTGGTGTAGATAAACAGGGCCTCCATGGTCTCCCCGGCGCCAAGGAGGGACGCGTTGAAAACATAGCGCAAAATAACCTGAACGACTGTTGAGATGAGGATGACGGCGAAGAAAAAGGCGATAGCGCCGTCGAGGAAATTTGTCAGGGCCCTTTCAGCTCTTCGCAGCACGATACGCAACCCTTTCCTGTCACGGGTACCGATTCGAAGGACCTGCCGGTTTCAAGGCAGCCCCTTCCCCGGGCATCACCGGATTCCCTCCGGTTTCGAAAAACCGGGCGTCTCCCGCCGCAAAAGCGGGAGACGCCCTTGCCGGTTATTTCCCCTTGGCGATCTTCTGGGCCTCGTTGATCTCGTCCCAGGTGAAGGCCCCCTGGTCCACGTACTGCTGCCAGATGGGCCGGGCGGCCTGGGCGAAGCTGGCCGCATCCTCAGGGGAGAGGTAATTGGTGGTCATCTTCGATTCCAGGAAGTTCAGGTATTTATCCTCGGAATTGAGCCAGATCGTGTCGCTGAATTTCATGGCGGCCTTGGCCGAGGCATCGAAGATCTTCTTCAGGTCGTCGGGAAGTTTCCTGTACCAGTCGGGGTTGACGTAAAAGGGATCGGGGTGGATCTGCCAGTTCACCACCGACAGGTATTTCTGGGCCTCGTAGAATTTCATGTCCACCGTGTTGGAAAAGGGGTTTTCCTGGCCATCGACGACATTGGACTTTAATGCCATGTAGGTCTCCGTGTAGGAAACCATCTGCGGATTGGCCCCCAAGGCCTTGAATGTCTTGATGGTCATATCGATGGGAGGGGTCCTCATCTTGAGGCCCTTGAGGTCCTCGGGTCTGGTGATGGGCCGAAGGTTGTTGGTGATATTTCGGGCGCCCCCGGCAACCCCGCACGCGGGGATATAAAAACCGTTCTTTTCCGCGTCCTTGTTTATTTTCCGGCCGAACTCGCTGCGCATCAGCTTGACGGTCTGATCCGCGTTATCGAAAAAGAAGGGCAGGGTGTAAAGAAGGAATTTCTTGTTGGCCCTTTCGAAAAGCCCGCCCCGGCATCCCTGAAGGGCGCCGATCTTGACCATGTCCAGGACCTCCTCTTCCTTGCCCAATACCCCGCTGGTATAGAGCTCGACCTTGATCCTTCCGCCTGATGCCTCCTCCACCAGGTCCTTGAAGAAATACATGGAGACGGACCTCGGATGGCTGTCCGTCTGGGAGTTGGAATACTTGAACAGGTACTGCTCCGCCGCCGGTGCCTGGCCCGGCATGAGCAGTAATCCCAGCACCGCCAGAGCAAAAATCCCGAAAGCCGCTGCCTTTCTCATCCCCGTTCCTCCTTTCCTCCCTTGCTGCCATTTCGGAAAGACGCCAAAAGCATCCCCCCGGTTCAATTCAGCCGGTCGACCTGGATCACGTCCATATCAGCAAAAGCCTGATTGTCACCGACCATCCCCCAGATAAAACGGTAATCCGACGTCCCGGCGCCGGCATGGATAGACCAGCTCGGCGAGATCACCGCCTCTTCATTCCTGACGACAAGATGCCGGGTCCTCTCGGGTTCCCCCATCAGGTGGAACACAGCGCTGTCCGGCTTCATCCCGTAGTAAAAATACACCTCCATCCTACGCGCATGGGTGTGGCAGGGAGGCAGGCTGTTCCAGACGCTGCCGGGCTCAACGGTGGTGACTCCCATGACCAGGTTGGCGCTTTTCACCCCTCCCGGATGGATGTATTTGCATAGCCGCCTCACGTTGCACTGCTCCGGGGTCCCGATCACGGCCGATTCCGCTTCCTCCATGGTGATCTTCCGGGTTGGAAAAGAGCAGTGGGCAGGGCCGCTAAGAAGATAAAACCGGGCGGGATCCGCCGGATTCCGGCTGGAAAAGACCACATCCTTCACACCCTGCCCCACAAAAAGACCCTCGTTGACGCCAAGTTCAAAGGTTTCCCCGTCAACCTGCACCGACCCCGTCGGGCCCACGTTGATGATCCCAAGCTCTCTCCTCTCCAGGAAGAAATCCGTACCAAGCTCCTTTCCGCCCTCCAGCCTGAGAGACTTTTCCGGGCAGGCCCCTCCAACGATCATTCTATCTATGAAGCTGTAGGTTAGGTTTATGGATCCGGCGGTAAAGATGTTCCGGACAAGAAACTCCTCCCGCATCCTTTCTGTGGTGTAAGACTCAAAGTCCTTTGGATTAGCCGGTTGTCTGATTTCCATTTTCTCCTCCTTGTTGTCCTCGCCCGTGAATATCCCGCTCGGAAGCCCTACATAACCATGTAGCCGCCGTCGATGAATATGACCTGGCCCGTAATGTACGAGGAAGCATCGCTCGCCAGAAAGACGGCAAGGCCCGCCAGATCCTGTGGATCCGCCCACCGCCCCAGGGGAATGCGGTCGGAGATCCCCTTGAAACGGACCGGGTCTTCCCGGATGGCTTTGGTCATATCGGTCTTCACCCACCCGGGACCGATGGCGTTGACCCTGATCCCGTATTTCGCCAGGTCGTTGCACATGGATCGGGTCAACTGGGTCAGCCCGCCTTTCGTCGCCGCGTAGGCCGCAACCGTGACGCCGCCGAACACCGCGATGAGGGAAGAGGTGTTGATAATGGACCCCTTGATCCCTTTTTCGATCATGTGCCTTGCCACTGCCTGGGAAAGGATGAAAGGGCCCGTCAGGTTCACCTTGATTACCCGCTCCCACTCTTCCAGGGGGAAATCCGGAAAGGGGGATCGGTAAATCGTTCCCGCGTTGTTAAACAGGAAATCGATCCGCCCGAATTCCTGGACCACGGACCTGACCAGATCGGCGATGATCCTTTCCTCGGACACATCCACCCTGAACGGAACCGTCTTTAGCCCATCCCCGTTCATCTCCCGCGAGGCCGCGTCGACCTTTTCCAGATTTTGACCAGCCAGGGCCACCCGGGCCCCGGCTTCCGCCAACCCTCTGGCTATTCCTTTCCCGATCCCCGAACCCGCGCCGGTGACGATCCCGCATCTTCCCTCCAGACTGAATTTTTCCAGAATCATTTTCCCGTCCTTTCCATCAAGTCCCCCTTCCGGGAACCCTTACCGGATTACCCGGGCGCTGCCCCCCGCCATGAGCTTTTCCACTTCCTGAAGGGTCGCCATGGAGGTGTCGCCTGGGGTTGTCATGGCGAGGGCCCCGTGGGCGGCCCCGTACTCCACGGCCTTTTGGGGATCCCCGGCCGTCAGAAATCCATACACGAGACCCGAGGCGAAACTGTCCCCTCCCCCGATGCGATCGAGGATTTCAAGATCCTCCCTCGTGGGCACCTCATAAAAACGCCCCCCGGCCCAGCAAACGGCCCCCCAGTCGTTCACGGATGCCGTCCTTACCCTTCTGAGAGTGGCGTCAACGGCCTTTAGCCCCGGGTATTCCCGGACCACCCGGCCGATCATATCCCTGAAACTCCGTGGATCGAGAGCAGACAGGGTCTCATCCACCCCCTCCACCGCAAAACCCAGGGAAGCGGTGAAATCCTCCTCATTCCCGAGAAGGACATCCACAAAACCCGCCAGATGCCTGTTTACCTCACGCGCCCTTTCCCTGCCCCCCAGCCCGACCCACAGGGAGGGCCTGTAATTGAGGTCATAGGAGACCACTGCGCCGCTTTTCCGGGCGGCGGCAATGGCCTCCTCGATCACTTCCGGGGTGGTTTCAGAGAGGCCGGCGAAGATGCCTCCCGTGTGAAACCAGCGGACTCCCTGACCCTCGAAAAGACCCTCCCAGTCGATGTCCCCT
>JAFGWO010000074.1 GCA_016937135.1 Pseudomonadota bacterium | reverse complement strand
CGTTACCCTTTACGCCTTACGCCTTACGCTTTACGCCTTACGCTTCACGTTTTTCTCCCGGTCCCTTTCGCTGCCCTGACAAAGGCCCTCATTTTTGCCGCGTCCTTGATCCCCGGGCCGGATTCAACCCCCGTGATCACGTCCACGGCATAAGGCCGGACTTTTTCCACGGCCCCGGCCACATTCTCCGCAGAGAGCCCGCCGGCCAGGATGACGGGAATATCGAGTCGCCGCACCATCGCCGCGGCCATGTCCCAGTCCAGGGAGACACCCGTCCCCGCCGGCATGGAGGAGGTCCTGGAGTCAACCACCAGGGCCTTGATCCCGGATCCGGCCAGAACCTCTCCGGCCTTGAGGGGGTTGGTTTCCTCAAAAGAGGCGAGGCCTGTATCGACGTTCACCCGCATGGCCTTGATGACCTGGATCCCCGTTCCCTCAAGCCCTTTGACAACCTCCCTGATCTCCTGGAGGGTTTCGTCCCCGTGGAGCTGAATGACTCCGGGGCGGACTGTGCGCGCGATCTCGAGGATGCCCTCAGGAGAGCCGCCCACCACGGCCACCGTAGTCAGAAAAGGCGGCGCGGTCAGGACCAGTTCCCGGGCCCTTTCCCGGGGCAGGTTCCAGGGGACCGGAAACGGGTATTCGGTGACGAAGCCCACACCATCAGCCCCGGAGGCCTGCGCCATGATCACATCCTGACGGCTCATCATCCCGCATATCTTAACCCGGACCAAAAACTCAACCCTCCAGCGCGAACCCGGCCAGATCCCGGGCCCGGCTGGCCGGATCCGGAGCCATGAGGATCGCCGTCCCGACCAGGACCGCGTCACAGCCGGCGGCGAGGGCCCGTCTGACATCCCCGGGAGTTGATATGGAACTTTCAGAGAGGACAGCGACCCCATCCGGAACAAGGGGAGCGATTTCTTCCGTCACCCGGACATCTCCATCGTCCTTCTCCAGGGCTGTAATGTCCCTGTTGTTGATCCCGATGATCGTCGGCCCCGGTTCGAGGGAAAGGGCGAAGCGAAGCTGGTCGGGGGTGTGGACCTCCACAAGAGGTTCCAGACCTACCTCGACAGCCCTCCCGTAGAACTTCATGATCTCGTCTTCCGGTATGGTTGACAGGATCAAAAGTATGGCCGCGCCCCCCGCCTCGACGGTCTCATCTATCTGCGCCGCCGACCGGATGAAATCTTTTCTCAGGACCGGGAGCTTCACCGATCCGGCGACCCTGCGCAAAAGATCCAGGCTTCCTCCGAAGTGGGCCGATTCGGTCACCACGGAGAGGGCGCAGACACCGGCCCCTTCCAAAATCCTGGCGAGGCCAACCGGGGACCTTTCAGCGAAAAGGTCCCCGTCCCGGGGAGACACGGGTTTTATGTCCGCCACGAGGGGCAGTTTCCCGTCACGGGCAGCGTGAAGGATGCTCCCGGAAAAAGCGGCGTTCATTCGCCCATCGTTTCGGCCCAGACTTTTTCCATGTTGTGTTTTGAATAGGCACGAAACGCCATGTGGGAATTCGTCCTTGTGATGCCCGGGATCTTTCCGATCTCCTGGGTCACAAGCTGGGCAAGGTCCTCGTACTGGCGGACCTTGCAGATGGCAAGGATATCGTATTCCCCGGAGACGGAATAGACCTCCGCGATTCCATCAAGCATGGTAAGGGCTTCCGCCACCTCGTGGACCCGGCCCACC
The DNA here is from genome assembly GCA_016937135.1 of Pseudomonadota bacterium. Lineage (GTDB taxonomy): Bacteria > BMS3Abin14 > BMS3Abin14 > BMS3Abin14 > BMS3Abin14 > JAFGWO01. The sequence goes on along the minus strand of JAFGWO010000074.1, from coordinate 865 downwards.
TCACAGTTTAAAAAAACGACGGCCGTAATCATCTTTTGCTCCTTTCCATCAAATATTTTCCACTTTCACGGAAAGCCCGGGATGTATTTCACTGTTTCAGGGACGCGGCCTCGTTCATAAGAAGGGAGATTCGAAGCGCGCAATGTCCATTCCCCACCTCATTTTTTATTCACCGACAGGAGCTCGACCTCGAAAACAAGGGTACAGTTGGGACCAATGCGGGAACCGGCCCCATGAGAACCATACGCAAGGTCGGAAGGAATGACAAGCTCCCACCTGGAGCCCTCTGGCATGAGATGCAAAGCCTCGCGCCAGCCGCTTATCACCCCGTTGACCTGGAAGGTCTCAGGTGCCTTGCGGCTGTAGGAACTGTCAAACTCGGTCCCGTCAAGAAGGGTCCCCCGGTAATGGACCGTCACCCGGTCCTCGGGGCCCGGGGAGGCGCCCCCGCCTTCCTGGATGACCCTGTACTGGAGTCCGCTGGGAAGGGTTACAACTCCCTCCTTTTTTCCGTTTTCCTCGAGAAAAGCCTGCCCTTCCCTCCGGTTTCGCGCGGCTTTTTCCATCCTTTCCCGCCCGTGGCTCGCGGTGATTTTTCCAACCTTCATCCCGATCCGTCCTTTCCCTTACATGGGTTGTCGCGCCGGGAGGGGAAAAAACCCCGGGTTTTGGGCGACCATCCCTTCCGGCATTATACATCATTCCCCGATACGCTCCCTCCCCGTGTAAACCACCATCGACCTTCCCCTCGCATAACCTGCCAGGGTCAAATCCTCTCTTTGGGCGAGATCGATGGCAAGTCCGGTGGGCGCGGACCTCGAAATCAGAACGGGGACGCCCATCCTGCAGGCCTTGACCACCATCT
>JAFGWO010000073.1 GCA_016937135.1 Pseudomonadota bacterium | reverse complement strand
TGCGCTTTTGCGTTATTGGCCTGGGGAAATTCGGGTATCACGTTGCCGTAACCCTTTTCGACAGCGGACATGAGGTCACTGCCATCGATCAGGACGCCGAAAAGGTAAACCGAATAAAGGACAATGTCACCAATGCCGTCATCGGTGACGCCTCAAGCAAGGATTTCCTCATGGTACAGAGTGTCGAAACAATGGATGCTGTCATCGTTTCGGTTGGTGAGCAGTCCCATCTTGCGACACTAATCACCTTATTCCTGAGGGAAGTGCCTGTCCCACGCATAGTCGTTAAAACAACCAATATAAACCACGGTCGAATCCTCGAAAGGATCGGAGCCACAGACATCATTTTTCCGGAAAAGGATATAGCCGTCAAGGTCGCGCAGGCTCTGTCCCATCCTGAATTCGTAGAATTTCTTCCTTTGCCTGAGGATTATATCCTTACCGAAACAGCCCCTCCGAAAAATTTCCATGGTAAAAGCCTGATTGAACTTGATCTTCGCAAACGGTTCCAGATCACGGTCATCGGCCTAAAAAATACCATAACAGGGGAATTTACTCCGGTTCCTCAGCCCTCCCGGATTATTCAGGAAAGCGATCATTTAGTTTTTTTCGGGAAGTCGGATGATATTGAAAAGGCTCTCGAGGAAAACGTTTGATATGGAAAAAAACCTGTACATCGTGATCGTCGGTTGCGGGCGCCTGGGCTCCCTCCTTGCCAACCAGTTGAGCCAAAAAGGCCATTCCGTCCTGGTAATTGACCCATCCGAGGATGCGTTCAACAACCTTTCCCCTGGTTTCAGCGGGTTTCGCATCCCGGGAGACGCGTCCCAGCTGACTATATTGAAAGAGGCGAAACTGGAAAAGGCCGATGTTTTTTTCGCCACCACACAGTCCGATAATGTCAATCTGATGGTGGCTCAGGTGGCCCGCAAGCTATTCCAGGTCCCGCAGGTGCTGGCACGCATCGAAGATCCGAAAAGGGAGGATGTTTTCAATCGGCTTGGTATCGAAACAATTTGTCCAACCTCCGTCGGGGCGGAGCTTTTTCTCCTTTCTGTAGCCAGCGGCCGATCACTCCGGGAGAATCGTTGAAATGAGAGTTCTGATAGTCGGTGGCGGAAAAATGCTCTTTTTTTTATGCCGGGCATTCACTGAAAAGGGGCATGAAGTGATTATCATCAACAGGAGCCGTGAGGAATGTGTCCATTTGTCCCGGCAATTGTCGGCTACAGTTGTGTTCGGCGACGGCAGTGATCTTGTGATCCTCAAGGAAGCCGGCGCCATGGGGGCCGATGTGGTTCTCGCTATCACTCCCCACGATCAGGATAATCTGATCATCTGTCAGCTGGCCTCAATCCAGTTTCATGTGCCGAGGTCCATCGCTTTGGCTAACGATCCGGATAATGTCGGGATATTCGAAAAACTGGGCGTTTCCGCTTTTTCCACAACCCACATTGTCAGCAGGCTGATCGAACAGCGAGCGTCTCTTGAACAGATCGTCAATCTTTTACCCATAGGAGAAGGACGGGTTAATGTGACGGAGCTGGTATTGCCAGCCTACTCCCCTGTTGTCGGCAAACCACTAAAAAAAATAGGTTTGCCTGAAAATGTTCTGGTCGCAGTCGTGATGAGGGATCTTCACCCCATTGTTCCCCGGGGAGATGACATATTGCTTGCGGGAGACAGGATTGTTCTGATCACCCTCACCGAGCACCATGAAAGCGCGGTCAAGGCGTTTTTAGGCTCCGGAAATTAGGGGAGCTGCAATCTTGCGGGAAAAGGATGCTCTCAGACTGCACTATGCCGCAATCCTGTCCTATACCGGTGTCATCCTCCTGATTTCCGGGCTGGCGATGTTGGCACCACTCCTGGTACTCGTCATGGATCATGAAGGGACCGGTTACGCGCCGGGATTTGTCCTTCCATCGTTGTGCCTAACTCTTTTGGGGCTCCTTTTGTGGTGGTTGTTCCGCTCGGCATCCAGAACAACCACCCTTTCAACCCAGGAAGGCGGCATCATTGTCCTTCTGAGCTGGCTCGTGGTTATTCTTTTCTCGGCCTGGCCTTTCGTATCCCTTTGCGGGCTTACGTTTTCCAGGGCACTCTTTGAATCTGTGAGCGGATGGACAACAACCGGGCTGTCGGTTGTGGATTTGTCAAAAACTGTTCCGGTAATCCTTTTCTGGCGGAGCGAAATCCAGTTATTAGGGGGAGCCGGACTGGCCATCATAATGATGTCGGCGATTGTCGCCCCCACGGGAACCGGCATCTCCAGCGCGGAAGGACGGAGCGATCAGCTCGCACCCCATGTTCGCCAGTCTGCCCGTCTGGTCCTTATCATCTATTCCTGCTACGCAGCTATTGGAACCCTGTCGTACTGGTTGGCAGGGATGTCACCCTTCGATGCCGTGAACCATGCCTTCGCCGCAGTGTCCACAGGCGGGTTTTCTACAAAAGTGAGCAGCATCGGACAATGGGATTCAGTCGTAATGGAAGCTGTGACTCTCCCGCTTATGATCCTGGGCAATTTAAGCTTTGTCACGGCCTGGTTTCTTTGGCGAGGTAAGATCCGTGCGGTTGTCCGAAACGGCGAGGTGCGCCTTCTGGCAATGCTCCTCCCCTTGTCGGCCGCAAGTCTTTTCCTTCTGACAAGCCGGACAGTTTACCCAAAACTGGCACAATCGATTCGAGTCGCTGTTTTCGAAACAGTATCGGCACTTACCACAACCGGTTTTTCCATCACACACTATGGAAATTGGCCTGCTTCAGGCCTGTTTTTGCTTGTCATTCTGATGCTGATCGGAGGTGGTACCTGTTCGACAGCCGGCGGCATCAAGCAATACCGAATCTATTTATTGGGAAAGGTTGTTTTGTGGGACATCAAGCGATACTTTCTACCCAGAACCGCCATACTGGAGCGCCCTGTGTGGGAGGGGAACAGGCGCATTTTCATTGATGACGCGAAGATTCGTCAAATTTCCGTATTTGTATTTCTATACCTCGCAACGTGGGCATTCGGTGTCCTGCTTTTGACAATTGCGGGTTTCAGCCTTGCTGACTCACTTTTCGAATTTACCTCCGCAATCGGAACCGTAGGACTTTCGGTAGGGGTTACCTCCTCCAGAATGCCGGATTCTGCCCTTTGGGCGGAAATTGTCGCCATGTTTCTTGGGAGACTGGAGTTCATTGTCGTTATCACAAGCCTGCTCAAAATCGGAAGAGATATCCATTTGATGGCCGGAAAATCATTTTTAAAAAAATAATCCAAAAAAACGGACAGGGGGCACAAATTTGGAGGTGTGCAAACCATTTCCGAAGCAGGTACATTCGAACATCAAGGGTCGCATCTTAGGGGGTTCCTGGGGTCAGGTCCTGCCTTCTGACCTTTTAAGTAACACCCCCAAAATGGAAGGCCAGGACTTCTCCCGGAAATGCCTGTACCCATCACTTATCAGAGTGTCGCCGGCTGGCTCCCGGCAACGGCCGTTCCCTGTCATGCCTTACCTTCATGGGCTGGAAAAAGGTCAAAAGGCAGGACCTGACCCCACCAGCACCGGGACCCTCCCGTCCCCTTTTCCTTTCAATGCCCTGCGCCCTGGCAGGTCCCCCGGGGCGCTAAAGGTTTTCTGCTATACTTTGGGCAACGCAAGGCGTTTACTTCATCCCCACCTGATTAAGAGTCCAGAGAGGCCGGATCCACTTTGACCAGAGGGAAATCGATCATCATACTTTTTGCAGGTCTTGTCCTTCTGGCCCCGGTGCTGGAAACGTTCCAGGGGGTAGAGCATGAGACCTTTTTATCCCAGCTGGGAAAGAACTTCGGGCTGGCGGGCTTCATGCTCCTCGTGTTCCAGGTCTTCCTGGCGGCACGGATCAAGTGGATTGAAAGGCCCTTCGGGTTCGACATCCTCATCCGTTTCCACAGACACATGGCCTTTCTGGCCCTTGGCCTCCTCGCGGCCCACGCCCTGCTGATGGCGGCCGGCACCGGAAAGTGGGAATTCATTTTTGGCCTTGATCTGCCCTTTTCCATCTGGCTGGGAAAGGCCGCCTTGTTCCTGGTCGCCGCCAACATCCTGGCGACATCCTTCCAGACCCGGCTGAAAATCAAATTCGAACGGTGGCGGGCAGGACATGACATCCTGGCTCCCGCCATTCTCGCGGCTGTCTTCTTCCACGCCTTCCTGGGTGTCGGGGAGGACGTTCTGGAACTGGCAGCCATTCAGGCCCACCTGGCCCTGTTCACGACCGCGGCTGCATCCCTTTACGTCTGGCACCTGTTCCTGAGGCCCTGGCTATTAAAAAGGCACCCTTTCACGGTCATCGACGTCAATTCCGAGGCCCCGGAGGTCTGGACCGTTACCCTGGCCCCCCCGGAAGGCAAGCAGGTCAAGGATTACCTCCCCGGACAGTTCCATTTCATCAGGTTTTTCCGCGGGCGCGGCCTCCCTGTCGAGGAGCACCATTGGACCATCTCCTCCTCTCCGGCCCGGAAGGATTCCATAAGCTCCACAATCAAGAACCTTGGGGATTTCACTTCGACCATCGGGGAAACAAAGGCGGGGGACCTGGCATCGGTCCACGGTCCTTTCGGCAGGTTTTCCCATGTCCTTCATCCGCAGGAAAAGGACCTTGTCTTTTTCGCCGGGGGGATCGGGATCACGCCCCTTATGAGCATGATCCGTTACATGCGGGATGTGCAGGACACGAGCTCAATCCTTCTTTTTTACGCCAACAGGAAGGAAAACCTCATCGTTTTTAAAGATGAGCTGGCAAGGATCGAGGAGGAAGGATACCCCCGGCTAAGGACGGTCCATGTCCTGAACAACCCCGACGAGGGATGGCAGGGTGAAACCGGGTTGATCGACGAGAAAATGATCGAAAAGCACTGTAATGGAAACCTGGAGGAGAAGGGTTTCTACGTCTGCGGTCCCCCTCCCATGCTGCAGAGCATAGTAAGTTCCCTTCTGGACCTGGGCGTTGACGATAAAAAGATCAGGATAGAACTCTTTTCTTTCCTGGATTAGAGTCCTCATTCAAGGGATCCGAGGCCAACATGAGAAAAACCATTCTCAAACGCACATCCCTGGCGGTCAGTTTCGGGATCACTGCGATCCTGCTTGTCCTGGCCCTTGTGCACACGTTCTTGTTTAATCCCCCGAAGTAGTCAGGCGGCCAGGGGCCTGCAAACATCTCTGTCTTTTCCCGAGAAGGGTCCCCGCGATCTCGGCAAACCCCTCCCCTCCTTCACGGGCGGCCAGGAAAGAGGGAAGAAATTTCATGCTGTCCGAAAAACGGAGGATGTTCCGGACCCCCGCTGCATACGGGAAATACCGGAACATGGGCTCGTCGTTTGGCGAGTCGCCGCAGTAAAAGAAGCGCACTTTTTCGGCATCCAGATCGAGGCCCCACCGTTCCTGGACAAATGCCTTCGTCATGCCGAGTTTGTCGTATTCCCCGAACCAGCCGTTCACGTGGACCGACGAGACCTTGCAGGTCGCCCCGTTCCGGGCGAAGATCCCGCATATTTTTTCAACCCCTTCCCGGTCCAGGGGCCTGACATCCTCCCGGTAATCGATGGCAAGGTCGGTTTCCCTGTAGGGCTGGTCGCTGGCGATGGCGGCCCCCGGAACCTCCGCCAGGATCTCTTCCCGGATCTCCCGCAGGCGCCGCCGATTTTCCCTTCGGACGTCCTCCGGGTAGAGGAAGCGCCTGTCCAGCCTGCGCTCCTCTTCGTTAAACCAGAAGTAGAAGGCCCCGTTTTCTCCCACCACGCCGTCCACGGGCCACATGCGGGCGATATGGTCGCACCATCCCGCGGGCCTGCCCGTGACTGGGACAACCTTGAGCCCTGCGTTTTTCAGATCCCAAAGGGCCTGGTAGGAAACAGCCGGGATCTTTCCGGAGGTGGTGAAGGTGTCGTCAAGATCGAAAAAGACACCCATGAGGCCTTTTGCAACTTCGGAGGGTATGGTCTGGATGGATGGGATCGCCATGGGAGTGTTTTTGTCGTTATCGCCGGGGGCGGCTCTCTGAAATCCGGGTGAGTGTAAGTAACAAGCAACAGGTCGCGAGTAGAAAGGAGCAGCGTTTCTTGTTACTTTCTACTTTTTAGTTGTTACCATTAACTCCTTCCCCCTTGGTCCCTTCTCTGGTCAGTTGATCCCCTTGATAACCCCGTCGTCGTCGATGTCGATGCTGTAGGCGGCAGGGAGTCTGGCCAGGCCGGGCATGCGCAGGATCTCACCCGTGATGGGGATGAGGAAGCCCGCCCCTGAGGCGATCTTGATCTCGCGCACGGTGACGATGAAATCGGACGGAAGACCCAGCAGGGCCGGATTGTCCGAAAGTGATTGCTGCGTTTTGGCGATGCAGACCGGAAGCTTGTCGAACCCGAATTTTTTGATGAGATCCAGGTTGCGCTTCGCCATGGGCTGGTAGTCCACCGAGACCGCGCCGTAGATCTCGCTGGCCACCGTGAAGATCTTGTCCTCCACGGGCTGATCCCATTCGTAAAGGGGCGTGTACTGACCGGTGCAAAGAGAGCACAGTTTGACGGTCTTCTCGGCCAGGTCCAGTCCCCCTTCGCCCCCCCGGTTAAAGACGTCGGCCGCGGCGATATTCATCCCCTCGTCCTCCGCCGCGTGGATGACGGCCTGGATCTCCTCTTCCGTATCCACGGCAAAACGGTTCAGGGCAATGATGCAATGCACGCCGAACTTGGCGATGTTTCCATAGTGCTTGCGCAGATTGGCCATGCCCAGGACGGCCAGACGCGGATTGGGGGTGTTCAGGTCGTCGGGGGCCACCCCGGCATGATATTTCAGGGCGCGTATCGTGGCCACCAGCACAACGACCTTGGGGTTGAATTCTCCGTAGCGCGCCACGATGTCGAAGTATTTTTCCGCGCCCAGCTCGAAGCCGAAGCCCGCCTCGGTCACAACGTAATCCGCCAGCCTGAGGGCCAGGTCCGTGGACATGATGCTGTTGGTGCCCTGGGCGATGTTGGCGAAGGGGCCGCCGTGGATGATTGCGGGGGCGCCCTCGCTGGTCTGCACCAGATTGGGCAGCAGGGCGTGCTTGAGGAGGGCCGTGACCGCCCCTTCCACTTTCAGATCCCCCGCGAAGACGGGTTTGTTGTCGTAGGTGAAGCTCACCAGGATCTTCCGGATCCGGTCCTTGAGCTCCCGGTAGGATCGGGAGAGACAGAGGATGGCCATGATCTCGCTTGACGGGACGATATCGAATCCGGACTCGCGGGGCACGCCATTGGTGGATCCGCCCAGGCCGATGACGATATCGCGCAGCGACCGGTCGTTCATGTCTACCACGCGCCGCCACGTTATCTTTCGCGGGTCGATGTTCAGGGGGTTTTCGTGAAAGACCGTGTTATCCAGGATGGCGGCCAGCAGGTTGTGGGCGCTCTCCACCGCGGGGAAATCGTTGGTGAAATGAAGGTTGATCTCATCGGCCGGCAGCACGCGGGAGCGCCCGCCGCCCGTGGCCCCGCCCTTGATGCCGAAAACAGGGCCCAGGGACGGCTCGCGAAGCGCCGCGATGGTCTGCTTGCCAAGCCTGGCCAGGGCCTGGGTCAGCCCGATGGAAACCGTGGTCTTGCCTTCCCCCGCGGGTGTGGGGGTCATGGCCGAGACGAGGATGAGGTTGCCGTCCGGACGTCTCGCAAAACGCCGGATGGCCTCTAACCGGACTTTGGCCTTGAAGCGTCCGTAAAGTTCCAGATCATCCTCGCGCAGACCGACGGACTGGGCGACCTCGATGATGGGCTTTAATGGCGGTTCCTGACGATGGGGATTCCTGGAAGGTGTCATGGGCTTATCTGCTCACCACCGCGTCAAAGCGAATATCGATGTTGTATTCGTCGCCGACGCGGGTGAGCTCGTTTTTCAGCTGCGTGATCCGGACCGTGGGCGGCAGTGAGAAATAGCACGTCATCGTGAAGACGCTGGCGCCGGTGATGGGGTTATTGTCCACATTGCTGGAGATGTCGTCGATATTGATGCCCTGGACGTAAAGCACCTTGCAGATCTGGTGCACAATGCCCGGACGGTCCAGGCAGGTGGCGATGAGTTTGTAGGGTATGGAGGGCTGGACCTCGCGATGGGACGGGGCCTTGGTTTTGTGCACGTGGATATCCAGGCCCGTTTTTTCCCGGAGGCTGGAAAGCTCCCCGATGAAACCCTCGATATCCTCGGTTTTGCCCGAGGTTAGGATGATCATTCCGAATTCGTTGCCCAGGACGCACCCGCGGGAGCGTTCGATGTTGATGCCGCGCGCGGTGAAAAATTCCGAAATCTCCTTGGTCAAGCCGGGCCTGTCCTGACCCATGGACGAAAAGACGACGTAAGAGCGCATGGAAAGCCTCCCTCTCAACTGGTTTTAATACCAACATCCGCGATCCTTCAGGAGTTAACCGCCTATACGCCGGCCTGTCAAGCGGGGCTGATGGACATTTTGCCGTCCATCGGCTAAAAACCTTCCCATGAGGAACGCAGGAATTTCCGAAACGGCCCTTTTCCTTGACGAGATCCCCTTCACCACAAGGAGAGAGCTGGATATCCTGGACATCACGGATCAAATCCGGCGGCGTATCCCCGGATCGGGGGTCATCGACGGGACAGCGCACATTTTCGCGGCAGGGCAGACTGTGGCCATTACCACCATCGAGTATGAGCCCGGGGCGGTTTCGGATCTTCGAAACGCCATCAGGAGGTTGGCCCCCGACGGTCTCGACTATGAGCACAACGCCGCCTGGGGAGACGGCAACGGGAGGTCCCACATCCGCGCGTCTCTTTTAGGGCCCGATCTGACGGTGCCGGTGAGAAGCGGCCGCCTCCTCCTGGGCACCTGGCAGCAGATCGTCCTGGTGGAGCTGGACCTCAGGGGAAGGAGCCGCACGGTCCACCTGACGGTCGCTGGATCGGGAGCCGGAAAGAATTAGAGCCGGACTTTTTCCCTGCCGGCACTGCAAGCCCCATCCTCTTTTTTCGCGTTTTTTCCCGGAAGGTTTTTTCGCCTGAAAACAGAAAACCGAGTCGTTCCATTCCAGGGGCCGGCTGCCCGGATTCGGCCGGAGGAGGAAAGGATCCCCCCTTGGCGCAAGCCTCCCCTAATCCCGCCCTCCCCCTTCCCGTCCCCTTCCCCTGCCTGTCCTGATGGAACCGGGATTCGTTTTCCGTTTGGTTCCCGCCCGGAGAGTGCCCCTGCCCCTGCGGTCCGGATCGGAAATTCGGAAGTTTTCCCGCAGAAAAAGGTAAAAAGTGGGTGGCGATTTTTGATCAAATCATTATTATGTCGGTGGCTTTCAGGGCCGGGAAAGGAAATTTCACCATCAAATTTCCCTACATTCCTGCTGGATAATTGAAAATAAAGGAAACTTTTTTCCGCTTCTGCTTTTCATCATTCCAAGGGGACCGCGATGAACCAGAAAATTCAGGAAACGGCCGCACGGATCCATGAGCTGCGCGAGCTGTCGGACATCTCCGCCGCTCAGATGGCAAAAAACCTGGGGATAGACCTTGAGGCCTACGCCGAATACGAGACGGGCAATGCCGACATCCCCGCCAGCATCCTCTTTAATGTCGCCCAGGAGCTGGGGGTCGACATGAGCCTTCTGTTGACGGGCAAGGAACCGCACATGAACATCTACACGGTTGTCCGAAAGGGCAAGGGGGTCATGGTGGACCGCCAGGCCGGCTACGACTACCAGCACCTGGCCGCCAATTTCAATCACAGGAAGGCCGAGCCCTTCCTGGTCGTCGTCCAGCCAAAGCCCCCGGGCACACCCATGTCCATCAATTCCCATCCCGGCCAGGAGTTTGACTATGTTCTGGAGGGGACCCTGAAAATCGCCATCCACGACCACGAGATCGTCCTGGAAGCCGGGGACTCCATCTTTTACGATTCCTGCTACGGACACGGGATGGAAGCCATAAACGACAAAGCCGCCAGGTTTCTGGCCATAATCTTCTGATAGATTCCCGAGGAGCCGAACATGACCTGTCTGCTGGAAAAGTACGTCAACCGGATGGATTTTGAATCCTACGAGGATTTCAACGAAAATTTTCAGATCAGGGTGCCGGAAAACTTCAATTTCGCCTTCGACGTCGTGGATCATTACGCCGCCCACCAGCCGGGGAAAAAGGCCCTCGTCTGGTGCGACGATCACGGCAACTCCAGGACCCTCACCTTCGCCGACCTGAAGGACCTGAGCGACAGGGCCGCCAATTTCTTCCTCAGCCGGGGGATAAGGAAAGGCGACTATGTCAAGCTCCTCCTCAAAGGCCATTACAGCTTCTGGTACTGCTTCCTGGGCCTGCACAAGATCGGGGCCATCGCCACTCCAGGGACCCACATGCTGACCACGAGAGACCTGGTCTACCGCATCGAAAAGGCCGACATCAGAATGATCGTCTGCGTCAACGAAGGCTCCCTCCCCGAATTCATCGACGAGGCCCAGGGGAAGACCGGCGGGATCCTGAAAGACAAGGTCCTCCTCGGGGGAGAGCGGGACGGGTGGCTCAATCTGGAAAGGGAGATTGAAGAGGCTTCCGCGGGTTTCACCCGGCCCGGGGGCCCGGACGGCACCGCCAACGACGACATCCTCCTGGCCTATTTCTCGTCCGGGACGACCGGATTCCCGAAAATGGTTCAGCACGACCACACGTACCCTCTGGGCCACATCACCACTGCCCGCTACTGGCAGAACTGCCAGGACGACGGCCTCCATTACACGGTAGCCGACACCGGCTGGGCCAAGGTCGTCTGGGGCAAGATTTACGGCCAGTGGATCTGCGGAAGCGCCGTGTTTGCCTACGACTACGACAAATTCGATGCCGCGAACATGGCCAGGAAATGCGCTGAGTTCGGGGTCACGACCTTCTGCGCGCCGCCCACCATCTACCGCTTCCTGATCAAGGAGGACCTGTCGAAATACGATTTTTCCGGCCTGAAGTACGTGGTGACGGCCGGGGAACCCCTGAATCCGGAGATCTACGACAAGTTCCTGGAATACACCGGGATGCGAATCATGGAAGGGTTCGGGCAGACGGAAACCTCGGTCCAGATCGCGACGTATTTATGGATGGACACCAAGCCCGGATCCATGGGCAAACCTTGCCCCATCTACGACATCGCCCTGATGAACGCCGAGGGCGGCTTCTGCGAGGATGGGGAAGAGGGGGAGATCGTCATCCGGACGGACAGGGGAAGGCCTCTTAGCCTCTTTGCCGGCTACTATCGCGACGATGAAAAAACCGCCGAGGTCTGGCATGAAGGCTACTACCACACCGGCGACATGGCCTGGCGGGACGAGGACGGCTACTACTGGTTCGTGGGGCGGGCCGACGACGTCATCAAGAGTTCAGGGTACCGAATCGGCCCCTTCGAGGTCGAAAGCGCTCTCATCGAGCACCCTGCCGTCCTGGAATGCGCCATCACCGGGGTCCCCGATCCCGTCCGCGGCCAGGTCATCAAGGCCACCGTGGTCCTCACCAGGGGTTTTTCTCCCAGCGAGGAACTGAAGCTGGAACTCCAGAACCACGTCAAATCCGTCACTGCGCCCTATAAATACCCCCGGGTCCTCGAGTTCGCGGATGAACTGCCCAAGACCATCTCGGGAAAAATCCGGCGGGTGGAAATCCGGGATAAAGATGGTGCCGGGATGAAAATTTAAGACCTCTTGGGGTCAGGTCCTGCCTTCTGATGTTTTATGCTGAAAGGACAGAGGGCAGGGCCCGCCCCCAGGGATTTTGCAGGACGCAGGTCACGTCCGTCCGGGCCTGTCCACTCCCATCTCTTTCCAAACCCCAAAGCATGAATTTTTCAGGGGTCTTTGAAATTGCACCTCATTCCCTGAGGCGATCACGCTATAATAGTTAATGACTTCGCAAAAAGTCATCAACGCGCCCCGCGCGGGGCGCCCGAATCAAGGACCAGCATCGTAAGTCCTTGATTCGCAAGGAGAGCGAAGATCACACTTTTCGCTCTCCGGGAAGCGTTAAGTCCCGCATCGGACTTTTTGCGACCCTGCCAACGCGGCCCGGGTGCGGGCCGCCCGGAGCCGGGACCCGAAACACAAGTCCTGGATCCGTGAGGAAAGGGAAAACCACGCTTTTCC
>JAFGWO010000072.1 GCA_016937135.1 Pseudomonadota bacterium | reverse complement strand
CCTGCTTTTCTGTCTTCCCTTTGCCGTTCTGGGGCATTTTCTCGAAAAGGATGTGCGCAAGGTCAGGTTCGGCAACCGGATTTTAAAAATCCTGGTGCTTCTCTTATTCCTGATCCCTCTTTCTGCTTTTGCCCTCCTGAACTTTCTGGGGCCGGTCATGCCTTCTCCCATCCGGTCGGCGATCCCCCTGGTGGAGCTGCTCTGGGTGATGGAGAACCGCTGGGCGGCTTTTTTGCTTTTTCTCCTTTCCGGTGTTTTCCTGATTCTCCATCTGGGCGAGGCCTGGAAGGGGGATCTTCAGAAATAAAATCACGGCCCTGTTTTTTTGGGCCAAAAAGACAAGGCCGGGTAGTAATTTTCTGATTTTCCATTGACAATAACGCCTAATTATATTAGTTATCCCTGTTCATTCATAAAACATGGGACCAGGGGAAAGAAAGACATGAAAACCTATTTTGCGAAAAAAGGGGAAGTCGCCAGACGATGGCTGATCATCGACGCCGAGGACCAGATCCTCGGGAGATTGGCCAGCCGGGTTGCGCGGATCCTTTCCGGAAAGGAAAAACCGGTGTTTACGAGCCATGTGGACACCGGGGATTTCGTAGTGGTCGTCAATGCTGAAAAGGTACGGCTGACCGGTCAGAAACTGGACAAGAAGGTTTACTACCGCCATTCGGGATATCCAGGTGGCATCAAGTCCATGACCGCGAGGGAACTCCTCGAGCGCAAACCCGAGCGGGTCATCAAGTCCGCCGTAAAGGGGATGCTCCCCAAGAGCCGGCTTGGCACCAGCATGTTAGGAAAGCTCAAGATCTATGCCGGGGCCGACCATCCCCACGAGGCCCAGAAGCCCGAAAAAATCGAACTCTAATGCAGGGAAGAGACATGCCAGAGAATCAGTTCAACAGCACAGGAAGAAGGAAAAGTTCCGTGGCCAGAGTTTACCTGAAGCCGGGAGACGGCAGGATCCTCATCAACAGGAAGGACGCCGACGCCTATCTCGGTAGGGAAACCCTGAAGATGATCATCATGCAGCCCTTCGAGCTCACCGGAACCACCGGCCAGTACGACGTTGCGATCAACGTCAGGGGCGGCGGGGTGAGCGGCCAGGCAGGTGCGATCAAACACGGGATAAGCAGGGCCCTCCTCCTGGTTTCCGACGAATATCGGAAACCTCTGAAGAAAGCCGGTTACCTGACCCGGGATGCCCGTGAGGTCGAAAGGAAAAAATACGGCCAGCGGGGCGCCAGAGCCAGATTCCAGTTCAGCAAGCGTTAATAGGAAAATTTTTAAAAATCGCAAAGGAAGGGCTTCGGCCCTTCTTTTTTTTCAAAATTCCCGGAAACGGTGATAAAGATATTCGGGAAAGCGCCCGGATCCATGAGTTGGGTGATGAGTGATGGATCCGTGAGGAAAGGAAAAACCCCGTTTTTCCCTTTCCGTGGAGCGAAAAGTCCCGCATCGGACTTTTTGCGACCCTTTCAAAAAGGAGGTCATCGGCTATGGTCAGGGCAGGCATCATCGGGGTTACGGGGTACACGGGGCTGGAACTGGTGAGGCTGCTGGGGCGTCATCCCCGGGCGCAGGTTACCTATGCCACGTCCCTGACGTCCATCGGGACCCCGTTAAAGGCTGTCGTCCCCAATGCCCGTATCGCGGGGGATATCCTGGTTGAGGCCCTTGATCCGGACCGCGCCGTTGAGAAAGCCGATTTTTTCTTTCTCTGTCTTCCCCATGGCCAGTCCATGGAAACCGCGGCGTCCCTTTTTGAAAGGGGGGTCATGGTAGTTGATCTCTCGGCCGATTTTCGTCTCAGGGACCCCGGCGTCTACGCCCGATGGTATGGGGAGCACCAGAGGCCTGGCCTTCTGGCCGAGGCTGTTTACGGGATGCCGGAGATCTACAGGGAACAGATCAGGAAAGCAAGGCTTGTGGCCAATCCCGGCTGCTATCCCACGGGGGTCATTCTTGGACTTGCGCCCCTCCTCAAAGGGGGGTATCTGCAGACGGAAAGCATCATCGCCGACAGCAAATCGGGTGTGAGCGGCGCGGGGCGGGAACCCAAACCGGGTCTTCATTTTCCCGAGGTTTCCGGAAATTTCTCTGCCTACAATCTCGCCGGCGCCCACAGGCACACGGGGGAGATTGAACAGGAGTTGGGTTTTCTGGCCGGGGGAGAGGTAAAGGTGACCTTTTCCCCACATCTGCTGCCGGTTGCACGGGGAATCCTGTCAACCATATATGCCCGGCCCTCTAAACCCCTCGACGAGGATTCGATCTTCGGGGTCTATCGGGATGCCTATGAGGAAGAACCTTTCGTGAGGGTTTACGGTCCCAAGGGGAGGCTTCCATCTCTCAAGGACGTCAACGGGACTAATCTCTGCGCTGTCGCCGCGAGGGTGGATTCAAGGACCGGGAGGGTAATCGTCGTCTCTGGCATCGATAATCTTGTCAAAGGCGCTTCCGGACAGGCGATTCAGAATATGAACCTCATGACGGGGCAAGAGGAGACCGCCGGTCTTGTCTACGATGCCCTTTACCCCTGACAGATAGAAAAATCTTATTTATTCTAATAAGTTACGCTGGCGCCTATCCTTATTTGCCTTGACATCGCCGAAAACGTCATGGTAACTGAAAAACGAACGGGAGCTAAACCAAAAGCCGATGCCGAAGGCCAGATACCTCATTATTGAGGACGATCCTTTCTATCAGAAATACATCGCCGACCTGCTGGATGAAACAGGGGTGGAGATCCTTTCCGCCCTCGATGGCGAGGAAGGGCTTCGTCTCGCCCGCGAGGAAAAACCCGACCTGATCCTCTCCGATATCGAGATCCCGAAAATCCAGGGCTTCCTGCTTCTCCGCACCCTGAAGGAAAGTCCCGAGACCCGGGATATACCGGTGATCCTGATGTCCGGTAAGGTCGAAAAGGATCTTCTTGACCGTCTTTCCCAGCTCAATGTCAGGTGTGAGGGCACCCTCGTTAAACCTTTCTCGGGCCCGGACCTGATGGATAGGATAAAAAAGGTCTTTGAGCCCGGGAGCCATCCCGTTCCTGAAGATGACCGCGCTGCCCCTGTGGATGGGCATTTCCGGGAGCAGGCCGCGGAAGATCCGGGGGGAGGTGTTGACGGGGCCGGTTTGACTCCCGTCTCCCAAGGGAAAATCGGGGAGGCAGGGCGCATCTTTGTGGTTGATGATTCCCCTTTCGTTCTCAATACTGTGTCGGAGTTCCTTTCCGAATCGGGCTTTGAGGTCCGCACGTTTTTTAAAGGGGAAGAAGCTTTTAAAGAGCTGGGTGATTCCAAACCCGACCTTTTCCTCATCGACATCCAGATGCCGGGCATGGGCGGTTTCGTCATGTGCGAAATGCTCCGCAAGGAAGAGTCGACAAGAGACATCCCGATCATCCTCATGTCCGCGGTAGTCGACGGGGATACTTTCAAACGCCATTCCCGGCTCAGACATCATGCAGACAGCTATCTCGTGAAGCCTTTCATGAAGTCCGAGCTGCTAGAGACCGTCTTTCGGACGATCAGGGCGCCGGACACGGATCGGCGTCCGGAAGGTAAGGCCGGGTTTATCCTCCCTGGGGAAAGGGATATCGACGCAAGAGATCCTTTTGTCGATGGGCAGGGGCCCGGGGCGGAGCAGCGCGAACGGCCGGAGGAAATAGATGCCTCGATCAGCCAGTGGTCTTCCCGCTTGCGGGATGCCCTGGCCCGGAAAGACCAGCTCGAGGCGGAGTTTTCAAGGGTGAGGACCGAAAATGAGATCCGGGAAAAGGAATTAACGGACAGGCTTTCTCTTGCCGCCGGCCAGTACCGGAAACTCAAAGGTGACCTTGATGCCCTTGCGGAGCGTTTGCGCCGGTCGGAAGAAGCGCGATCCGCGATGGAGGCCGAGAACCGGGCTCTTATGGAAAGAAGCGGTTTTCCCGAGGAAAAGTTCCGGGGAATCCTCATGGAGAGGGATGATCTGAAGAGGGATCTTGCCGCCGCGCTTTCGGCCAAAGCGGAAATCGAGGACCAGGTCGACATCTATTTCAAAACCCGTAAGGAGGCCGATGAGAAGAGGAGCAAAACCCTAGCGGAAAGCCTGGAGAAGGGCCAGAAAGAGATCGAGGATCTCAAGAGGAAGAGCCTCCAGGATAAAAAGGCATGGGAAGGGGAAAAGGCAGCCCTCGAAGAGAAAGTGGAAGAAGGGGTGAGGGCCAAAAAAGGCCTGGAGGGCGAAAGGGACCTGCGCATCCGGGCAGAGACCGAGATCCGGATTCTCAGGGAAAAGGTCGAGGAGTTAGAACGGTTTCAGTCCAGGTTTAACGAGGTACGTGAAAAATGCCTGGTGCTGGAGGGGAAGCTCGAGGAATCGGAGCGGATCCGTCGGGAAACGAGTCGGCAAGCCCCCAAAGGGGAGACGGGGGTGGAGGGATCGGCAGGGGAGGCGGCCCTTTTGAACCAGAGGCTCGAGCACCTTGAAACGACCTTCGGGCGTACGGTCCGGGAGGCCCAGGAGGTAATATTCACCCAGAAAAACAGGGAAAACGAACTCCGGGAGAAACTCGAGACCATTTTCGATTCCCTGGAGGAGGAAAAGAAAGCTTTTCGCGAGGAAAGGGATCGCTGGAAGCACAGGGAGGAAGAACTCAGGGTTTCCCTCGAGGGGGCCCTTGCCCGGAGCTGGCCGCTCCCGCAGAAGGACGTTTCCGGTTTTTACCCCATGCGTTCTCCAATAAAGCCAAGACCCCTCGAAGTGATGACCCCGGCGAGGAAAATGGCATCGGCCATCGTTTGGGCGGTGGTATTTCTGGCCGTGTTTTTCGCTGGATTTCTTGTTCTTTCAAAATTCATCGCCAACCCTCCGAGGCAGGTTTCCATCCCGCAGGTCTATTCCCAAAGCGATTCCCGGTGCCCCGCGGACCTGGCAGCGTCCGGGAAGATCCTGGTCCTGCCCCTGGAGACGGTGATCTGACCGACCCTGAAGACAAAAAGCAAGATCATGGATAACATCGAAAAACTTCTGGTGCAGATCAGGAAAAAACCGGGGAGAGCTGACCTCCACAACTCCCTTGGGAACCTGTATCAGCAGAAGGGAAACCAGCCGGAGGCGATCAAACATTTTCTCACCGCCGCGCGGTTGTTTTCCATGGCTAACAGCCCTTCCCGGAACCTCAACAAGGCCCTGGCTATCCTGAGGAAGATGGTTCGGGATTTTCCGGATCACTATGACCCCTACTTTCTCCTTGCCGACACCTTGCGGGAAATGGATCAGCAAGAGGAGGCGTGTCACGTATACAGGTCCCTTTCCGACCTGTATCGACGCGACGGCAAACATCTCATGGCGGTCTCCGTTTTTGATAAAGTCCTTTCCCATGAACCGGCGGGCCTCGATAGTCTGGTCCGGTTCGGGGAACTGAATCAGGAGGCCGGGATGCCCTTTCACGCGGCCCAGGCCTTCATGAAGGCCGCAACCCTCTATTGCGGGGAAAACAGGGGGGAAGAGGCGCCGGAACTCGTGATGCGCGCCCTGAAGCTGGATCCGGAGAACCGCGAAGCCTTTGAACTCTTCGGAGTCCTCTCCAGGGAGGGGAAAATTCAGGAGAGCCAGGAGAGGGAAATCCTGAAACTGGCTGAGGAAGTAGACCGGGGGGGTCAGTACGACCAGGCCGTTGCCCTCCTGGGTCTGCTGGAGAGTTCCGCCCTCAGGGAGGAAGCGGGGGAGGCCATCCGGAAAATAAGGAAGCACTCCGGTCTTTCCGGGGAAGAGGGGGAAGGGGACCGGGAAGGCAGGAAGTTTCTTTCAGAGGAGCTGCGGGGGATCAAAGTCCTGGTCGTGGAGGACGAAAGGGAAATTCTCCTTCTCCTGGAGCAGATCCTTGCGGGGGAGGGTCTTCAGGTCTTCACGGCAACAGACGGGGAGAAGGGGCTGGAAGTTTTTCTGAGGGAAAGGCCCCACCTGGTGGTGAGCGACGCGATGCTCCCCAAACTTCACGGTTTTGAACTTTGCCGGCGGATCAAGGAGGAATCACCTTTGGGAACGAAGGTGATGATCCTTACGGCCGTCTACAAAAAATATAAATACAAGGGGAAGGTCCAGGAAGAATACGGTGTGGACGAATACCTGGACAAGCCTTTTCAGATCACGGAATTCCTGGAGGTGATCTCCAGGATGGCCGAGGGCGTTAAAAAAAGGGCGCGTTTTGATCTGCTGAGTGAGAGAAAAAAAGGCAAAGCGGGGGCGGACAGGGAATTGTCCCTCCTCCTGGCCGTGAGAAATGATGCTGATCTTCTTGCGAAAGTAACAGTTTTTTGCGAAAGGAAAAACATCCGGATGGTCAGGGCCCGGGATCCCCGGGAGTTGATCGAGCTTCTTATGTCCGGGAACCCCGACCTCTTCCTGTTTTCCGACCCCTTCGAGGGGATCGATACGGATATCATCGGACCCCTTTTGCGGGATGTTCTGGGAAATAAATGGGCGACCCTGGTGCTGGTATCGAGGGATAAATCCAGGATGGAGGGGCCTCACGGGTATTTTGATCACCGGATTTTCGCTCCGGTGGACCACCCGGTTCTGGAAAATGTCATGAGCCTTCATCTGTCCACCCGCCCGGCCTCCGGGGATCGGCGCAAGGGAGGAGGTTCTTTCGAGGAAAAACGCTTCGAATCCATCCTGCGCAACAAGGTGGAACGGATCATCAAGAGCCACAGCCAGCTTGAGGAACATTTCAGCAGCCGCATCCATGAGCTGGAAGCCCAGAATGCCCGGCTCAAGGAGGCCCTCTCCCGGGAAAAGCCGGATGAGGATTGAAAAGGCCCCCTCTCCGGGAAGACTGGTCATGGGTGTCCTCTTTACCCAGGCCGGGGTTCTCCTTGACGCCGAGAAGAGGGTTTCTTTCCTTTTCGGGCCCGTTTACCGGCGGAGCGAAACGATTTCCTTTGTGGACTACACGGATTACTACGAAAAGGAGATGGGGCAGGGCGTGAATCGATGTTTCTGGGCCTTTTCCAGGCCTTTCCCAAGGGGGGCTTTGGCGGAGGCCAAGCTGGGGACGAACAGGATAGAACGCCAACTGGCAAGAGAAGGGAAAAGGGCCATCAACCTCGATCCCGGCCTCCTGACCCCCGAATCCCTGGTTCTGGCTACCACGAAGCCCTACAGCCACAGGATCTATCTTTCGAAGGGCATCTTCGGGGATCTGACCTTGATGCTCGGCAAGGGACGTTTTGAATGCATGCCGTGGACCTACCCCGACTATCGGGATGACCGGGTGCAGAAATTTCTGGGCGATGTCCGGGGGGATCTTCTCGAAGGAATGGTTGCCCCCGGATAGGGATCCGTGTTCAGGATCCAATATATCCGGGCCGAAAGACGCCGGGGACAGGATGGGACTGAAAATGGCAAAAAGTAAAGAGATCCAGGTGTCCGTCCTCAGCATGACGGGTTATGGCCGCGGGGCGGGTGAATTCCCCTGGGGCCGTGTGACGGTTGAAGTCCGCTCACTGAACCATCGATATCTCGAGATCGCCGTCCGCTCCCCGAAGGGGATCCTGTTTCTGGAACCCGAGGTTAGAAGGCTTGTCCGAGACAGGGTTTCCCGGGGGAAAGTGGAGGTGTTTCTTTCCTGCGAGAGCGCGGCCCCGGATTTTCGCATCGATCGGAAACGGGCCGGGGAGGTGGCCCAGGGTCTGGCCGAAGTGGCTTCGATGCTGGGGGACACCGTCCGCCTTGAGCATATCCTTGCCGTGGGGGAGATCATCAACACCAGGGATACGGAGATCCCGGAGGAGATGGGACAGGCGATCCTGGATACAGCAGCGGAGGCCCTGGAGCGGATGGTGGCTCACCGGAGGACAGAAGGACAGGCCCTTGGTTCGGATCTTGTGTCACGGGTCGGGGAGCTGGAAGAGAAGGTTTCGCGGATCGAGGGGATTGCCCCTCAGGTCCCCGATCGCGTCCGGCGGCAGCTGGAAAGCTTCCTCGAAAGCGTGAACACAGGAAGTCAGATAGACCCCCAGCGGCTGGAGGCCGAGATCGCCATCCTGGCCCAGAAAAGCGACGTTACGGAGGAGATCACCCGCCTGAAGACCCACCTGGCCGCTTTCCGGATGGCCCTTTCCTCCGGAGGCGCGGTGGGTCGGCGGATGGATTTTCTCCTCCAGGAAATGCAAAGGGAGATCAATACCATCGGTTCGAAATCTTCCCATCCGGAGATCTCGGGCATCGTCGTGGATTTCAAGACCGACATGGAAAAGGTGAGGGAACAGATCCAGAATATCGAATGATTCCCCAATCCCTTTTGGGAATCCGGACGGGGAAATCGGGATCGAGGGATTTCATGGACTTTGCGAAGATCACGGACAACGGCCGCACCGGCAAGGGGATCCTTTTTGTCCTCTCTTCGGTTTCCGGGGGAGGGAAAACGACGATAATCAACCACCTTGTGCGGGCGATACCCGACCTTCGTCTCTCCATCAGCCATACGACAAGGGAGCCAAGGTCAGGGGAGCGAAACGGGGCCGACTACCATTTCATCTCGGAACAGGAGTTCACGGATATGGTGGATCAGGAGGGGTTTCTGGAATGGGCTCAGGTCTACGGACACCGCTACGGGACCTCGAAGTCCGAAGTTCCGGGTCCCGGGTCCGGCGCGAAGGACGTGATCCTGGATATCGATGTCCAGGGAGGCCTTCAGGTCCGGAGGAAAAGACCCGATGCTGTCCTGATATTCCTTCTCCTGCCGGGGGAAGAGGAACAGGAAAAACGGCTCAGGCAAAGGGGGACGGAGGCCCCGGAGCATCTGCAAAAGAGGATCCAGGCCGCCAGGGGAGAGCTTGCTACCATTTCGGAATACGACTATGCTGTCATCAACAATGAACTGGAAGGGGCCGTCGATGCCGTCAGGTCCATCATCGTTTCCGAAAGATGCCGGATCTCCAGGAAAGCGGCCCCTGACCACGAACGGGAGGACTAATTCAATATGAAGTTAGAGACCATGGAGAAAAGCCTGAATCTGTACCCCAACCGGTTCCATCTGACCATGATGGCGGTCGCAAGGGCCAGGGAGATCAATGAAGGCGACCGGCCTCTGGTCGACAGCAGCCAGACCACCAAACCCGTCGTGATCGCTTTGGAAGAGATTGCCAGAAAAGCCGTCGTTCCCGCTTCCATTGAGGAGATGAACCAGATTCGCGCCGCCCGGAAAATCCTGAGGGAAAAAGCGCTCATGGAGGCCCGCGAACGGGACGCGCTGCTCCAGATTGAAGAAGGCCCGGAGGATGATGCCGCCTTGGCGGACCTTCCCAGGGTGTATTGATCTTTTACCCGCGGATGATTTTCCTTAACCGGCATGCCGGGTTTTTCCGCGGGATTTCTTTATCGCTGTTTAAATGACAGGGCATTTCTCTAATGATCAGGATTGGCGATATCCTCGAGAAGGTGAGGGGGTATAACCAGAAAGCGGATCTGGAACTCATCAACAGGGCCTACGTCTTTTCCGCCAAGGCCCATGCCGGACACGTCAGACAATCCGGGGAGCCCTACCTGACCCATCCCCTCCAGGTGGCCGACATCCTGGCCGACATGAAGATGGACGTCACCACGATCGTGGCGGGTTTTCTTCATGACACGGTTGAGGATACCGATATCACCCGGGAGGATCTGGCCGCCAGCTTCAATGAGGAGATTGCCTTCCTCGTCGACGGCCTGACCAAGATCAGCCAGCTCGAATTCAAAACGAAGGTCCAGCGTCAGGCCGAGAACCTGCGCCGCATGATGATCTCGATGGCGCAGGACATCCGGGTGATCATGGTCAAGCTGGCCGACCGTCTGCACAACATGAGGACCCTTCAGCATCTCGATCCCGAGAAACAGGCCAAGATAGCCCAGGAGACCCTGGAAATCTACGCGCCCCTGGCGAACCGCCTGGGGATCTCCTGGATCCAGGCCGAGCTGGAGGACCTTTCCTTCCAGTACCTTTATCCCGAAGCCTACCGAACCTTGAGGCAAAAGGTCATCCAGCGAAGGAAGGAATACGATGCCTATATCGAAAAGGTCATCGGCATCCTGACCAAGGTGCTCAACGAGCACTCCATCAACGGCGAAGTCACCGGGAGGACCAAAAATCTCTGGAGCCTCTACAACAAGATGCAGCGCCAGGGGCTTCCCTTCGAACAGATCTATGACCTCATCGCCTTTCGGATCATCGTGAAGAGCATCCGGGACTGCTACGGCGTCCTCGGCATCATCCATTCCATATTCAAACCCATTCCCGGCCGCTTCAAGGATTACATCGGCGTCCCCAAGTCCAACAGATACCAGTCCCTGCATACGACGGTCATCGGGCCCATCGGGGAAAGGATGGAGATCCAGATCAGGACGCGGGAGATGCATCAGACGGCGGAGGACGGGATCGCGTCCCACTGGAGGTACAAGACCGGCGACGAATCGCAGCCCGATGAGGAGATGAAGCGGTTCAAGTGGTTCAAGCACATCCTCGAGGAATTGAAGGAGGTTGAGGATCCCAGGGAACTCATGGAAACGGTCCGTACGGACCTTTACCCTGATGAGGTCTACGTTTTCACCCCCAAGGGGGAGGTTAAGGAGTTTCCCCTGGGCGCCACTCCCATCGATTTTGCATACAGCATCCACACCGACGTCGGGAACCAGTGCGTGGGGGCCAAAGTCAACGGCCGCATGGTGCCCTTAAAGTACGTGATAAAAAACGGGGATGTCCTCGAGATCATCACATCCAAGGGCCACAAGCCAAGCAAGGACTGGCTCAAGATCGCGGTCACAAGCAGCGCGAAATCCAAGATCCGGGCGTTCATCAAGAAGGAGGAGAGGGAGAGGAGCCTCAAGATCGGGGAGGAACTCCTCGACAGGGAACTCAGGCGGATGGGGTCCACCCTGAAAAAGATGAGGAAAACGGAGGCGATGGAAAAGGCCGCCACCGGATTCGGTTTCCACAAGGTCGAGGATCTTATCGCAACCGTCGGGTTCGGGAAGTACTCTCCGAGGCAGGTAATGACACGCCTCTTTTCCGAGGAGGAGCTTGAAAAGATCCTCGGGGAGCAGGAGGAAACCCTCACCCTCGCCAGAAAATCCCGGGAAAAGGCGCGGCGGGAGGGAATTGTCGTGGATGGGGTTGAGGACCTCATGGTACGGTTTGCCCACTGCTGCAATCCCCTCCCCGGCGACGATGTTGTAGGGATCGTCACGAGGGGGCGCGGGATTTCCGTCCACACCGTGGACTGTCCCAACATCGAAGCGGCCCGCTATGACCGGGACAGGATCGTGGATATTCACTGGGATGAGAAAATCAAGATCCCGCGGACCGTCCGGATAAGGGTGACCTCCGAGGATGTCAAGGGGATCCTGTCCGAGATAACCGGCCTGATCTCCTCGAAAAACATCAATATCACCCACGCGGACATCCGGACCAGTTCGGATGACAAGGCCATCAACAATTTCGAGGTGGAGGTTCAGGATGTCCGGCAGCTTCGGGACCTGCTAAACAGTCTCTCGGGCCTGAGCGGGGTCATCTCCGTCGAGCGCCTGCGGACCCGGTAGCCGCCCTGGAATTTCGTTGGGAGGGGATTTTTAACCTCGTCGGCCCTGCCTTCCAGGGGATAAGGAAGAAAGGAAAAGGATATGGCAAGAGGGGTGGTAAAAACTGATAAAGCGCCGGCGCCCGTTGGTCCCTACAGCCAGGGGATCACTTTCGGGGAAATCCTTTTTTGCGCCGGCCAGATAGCCCTGGACCCGGCTGCAGGAAAACTCGTGGAAGGGGACATTGTCGCCGAGGCGGCGATGGTTGTCCGGAACCTGGAGGGCATCCTTGAGGCCGGGGGAAGCGGACTGGCGCAGATCCTCAGGCTGGATGTGTTCCTGACGGATATGGCGGTTTTCCCCAAGGTCAATGCCTACCTGTCCGGAGTTTTTCCGGAGGAACCTCCGGCAAGGGTAACCGTCGAGGTGTCTTCCCTGCCCATGGGGGCAAGGATAGAAATAGCCGCCATCGCGGCGAGGAAAAAGAACCGGGCGTGGGTGGAAGGGTGAAAATTCCGGATTGAGAATCGCGGGATTAAAGCCTGAGAAAGGAAAACCAGGAAACCCGTGTTTTCAATACGTTATTCGATATTCTTTTAATCCGCTTTTTCGTACTTTCCGCTTCGGATGCACCGGGTGCAGAGAGACGCTTTGCGAATCTGATTTCCGTCCTTGATCCTCACGGTTTGAAGGTTGGGCAGAAACCGGCGTTTCGTCTTGTTGTGAGCATGGCTGACGTTATTGCCTATGGATGGGCCTTTTCCACAAAGATCGCATGTCCGTGACATGATGGTCTCCTCCTTGAGATCCCTTTTCCCTGCGCCTTTGCTGTTGCGGGAAAAGACCTGAATTGCTAACATAAACCGATATAAAATGCAACACCGTAAAGCAGGCTAAAGGGACACCGGCTAAGGGAAAAAGGGAAATTGCCTTGTCGCCCCAGGATCGTCCGCAAGGTGCGCCTTCCCCCCTTCCCTTTCTCCTTTTCCTTTTTCAGCGAGGTTTGGCCATGGATAAAATCAGGAAGGACATGACCTTCAATGAGGTTTTAAGGGCTTATCCGGACACAGTAAAGGTTTTCCGAAAATACGGGATGAATTGTTTCGGCTGCCTGGGGGCCGAAGCGGAGTCCATCGAATACGGTGCGGTCGCTCACGGGATAAATGTCGACCAGCTGGTGGAGGACCTGAACAAAGCGCTCAAGGCAAGAACATAGAGCCCGTCTCGAAGGTGTATTTGGATCCTCATGCTGCTGCCCCGCTGACTGCCCTGGAAGGGATCGGGGCTAAAACGGCTGGCCGTTTCCGGTCCCTCGGGATAAAAAGCATCCAGGACCTCCTCTTTCTCCTCCCCAGGGCATACGAGGACAGGACCGCACTTAAGAGCATTTCCGAACTGGTTCCGGGCAGGTTTTCGGTGGTTCGGGGCGAGGTTTTTTCCCTGGGCGAAAAGGGTTTCAGGAGAAGCAAGGTCCTGGAAATGCTTTTGACGGACGGGAGGGGCCTCCTTGTCCTGAAGTGGTTCCATTACGGAAAGTGGCTCAAGGAAAACCTCGAGCGGAGGTTTCCCCCCGGAACGGCTGTCCTGGCTACCGGAAAGGTGGCTTTTTTTGCCGGGAAGCCGGAGATGCATCACCCGGAAGTTGCCCCGGCTCAGAACTGGGACGATTTCGGCATCATCCCCATCTATCCCCTGGCCGAAGGGCTCGGCCAGAGGCTGGTGAGAAAGGCCGTCTCCTCGGCCCTTGAAAGAAGCGGAAAAAGCCTTAAGGAGTGGATCCCGGAAAAAGTCCTTGGAGAGTGGAACCTGCCTGACCTGGAGACATCGGTATCGACCCTTCATGGGCCTCCTCCGGATCAGGACATCGAGGCCCTCAACGAGGGTCAGACCCCCTGGCACGACCGGATGCGATTCGGGGAGCTCCTGGCCTTCCAGCTCGG
>JAFGWO010000071.1 GCA_016937135.1 Pseudomonadota bacterium | reverse complement strand
TCGGGTCGGCCTTTTATCTTTCATTGGAAGGCTCCTGACCCAGGACGGGGGCGAGGGGCCAAAGAAAAAAGTCCCAGAGCCGATCCACCACAGCGCGGCCATTTGCAGAGGCCGCTTTACCAGCCTTTGCATGAAGCTACGGCTTGGCAAGCATGGTTTCACAGGGTAAGACATATCCCCCTCACCGGAGCCGTTGAGGAAAAGCAGGAGAGACAAAAAACAGTTTTTTGGGGGATCGAAGGGCCATGTTCCACCCTGTGTTACCCTTTCGGAGTGACCGGGGATGGTCACACTGTGGTAAGTTTGCCTTGAATTTTTTTGGTCCAGGTGCGCATTAACCGGATGAACCAATCATCAAAAACAAAAGGGGGCCGACATGCCGAACGGGTTCATTGGTTACCAGGGGGAAAAGATCTACCTGATCGATGTTTCGGGAATTACGGATTCCAGGGAATTCTTCAGGACGCTGGACGCGGCGGCTGTGGATATCCGATCATGCCCGTTAAATTCCGTGCGGACGCTGGTCCTTACCAGCAATGCCAGGTTTGATAGCCAGGTTGTCGAGAAATTCAAACTCTTTGCCAAAGGGAACACCCCCTATGTTGAGAAGTCTGCCATTGTAGGGCTATCCGGCATTCAGGGTGTAGTTTTAAACGCCGTAAGGGTTTTTACAAAAAGAAAATTCGAGGTGTTCAAAGACCTGGAGGAAGCGAAAAAATACCTGGTTTCAGACTGAAAAAGCCGCATGGACGCTGGAACACTCCAGTCCCTTCTCCTTGACATCCGAACCCGCGAGGACTAACCTTCTTCTTGCAAATGGGCTAAGGGAAGACGGTGCAAGTCCGTCGCGGACCCGCCGCTGTAACCGGGGACGAAAGCCGCAGGAAAAGCCACTGACTTTTCCCGCCCTTCGACAAGCTCAGGGCCGACTTTTGTCGGGCTTTGAGAAAAAGGTCGGGGCGACAAAAGTCGGGAAGGCGCGGCGAGTAGGCTGATCCGGAAGCCAGAAGACCTGCCCATGGGATCATAGCGGAGCGGACCCTCGAGGACGGGGTCAAATCGCGCAGCCGGCGGATGAAAACGGGATCCCCGGACCTTTTAAAAGGTCCGGGGATTTTTCTTTCTTCCTCAAAGGGCGATGCGGATGACCCGGCCCGGAAAGTCCGAAACATCACCTTTTGCATCCCCGAGGTGGGAGGAAAGGAAGAAGAACCATGAGGACATCGCCCCTTTTTCTGCTTGCCGCTTTCTTTTTTCTGATTTTTCTGGACGTTCCCGGTCATTGCGGACCCGCAGGGGAAATTGCGGAAGTTGTCGTGACCGCTACCCGCCTTCCCACCCCGGTTGACCAGGTCTCCGGCACCATCCTTCTGGTTACCTCCGAAGACATTGAAAAAATGCAGGCCCGCACCGTGGCCGACGCCCTGGAGGGCCTCCCGGGGGTGGACCTGATCCGTCAGGGCGGTCCCGGAAAGACGGCGTCCGTTATCCTGCGGGGGGGGGATGCCAGGTTCACCCTCGTCCTCATCGACGGGGTCGAAGTCAATGACCCGAGTAATCCTGAACGCACCTTCGACTTCGCCCATCTCGATGCAGGGGATATCGAAAGGATCGAGATCCTCTTCGGACCCCAGAGCACCCTTTACGGTTCCGATGCCATCGGCGGCGTGATCCAGATTTTCACGAAGAAAGGGAAGGGGAAGCCCTCCGCAGATGTACTGGTTGAGGCAGGGTCCTTTCAGACCCGGCGCGCCAGGGTTGCCATAAGCGAGCAGAAGGGCAGGGGATCCTACCGTCTTTCGGCTTCCTCGGTTCACTCCGACGGCATTTCCGCTGCCGCTGAATCGGACGGCAACACCGAGGCGGACGGCTATGAGAATACGACCCTGGCGGGACACTTCGGATTCGAAGGGGAAAGAGGTGTTTCCTCCGGTCTGGATTTTCGCCTTGTGGAGGCCCAAAACGAGCTGGATTATTACGGAGGTCCCGGCGGGGACGACCCGAATTACACGGGGTCTGCCGACCAGACGCTGGTGGGCGGTCATGTGGGCGCTTTTTTGACAGATTTCTGGGAGACATCCTTAAAAGTCTCCCGGAATTCCCACGACAGGCGCGACCTGAACGAGCCGGATATCTTGCGTCCCTTTACCATGGAGGCGTCCTACAAAGGAGCCTCGGTCAAGACAGAACTGGTAAACCATTTCTATTTAGGCGAACACTCCATCTTCACGGCGGGTTTTGACCGGGAAAAGGAGAGCGGGGAGTCAACCTGGTTTTCCGATGAATACGGGCCCTACACCTCCGTGATGGAGAAGGAATCCTCCACCGTCAGGGGGGTCTTCCTGCAGGAAAAATACACCGCTGACTCCGGAATGGCCTTCACCCTGGGGGCCCGTCGGGACGACCACTCCCGGTTCGGGGAGGAAACCACCTGGCGGGCAGGCCTTTCGACCCCCGTCACGGAAACCCTCCGTTTCCGGGCCCTTTACGGCACAGGTTTCAGGGCGCCTTCCGTGGATCAGCTTTACAACCCCGGCTACGGCAATCCCGATCTTGAGGCCGAAACAAGCCGCGGGTGGGACGTCGGCGTTCAATGGTCCCCCGTGCAGGCGGTGATGGCCTCCCTGTCCTGGCATCTTACCGAATACGACCAGCTCATCGACTGGTTCGATGCCGACGGGGATCCTTCCACCTGGGACGACGGCAGCTACGAGAACGTTTCCGAGGCCCGCACGGAGGGAGTGGACCTTTCGGTTGATGCCGACCTTTCCTTCCTCTCGCTGGGCCTTTCCGGATCCTTTCTGGAAACGGACGATGAGGATGGCGAGGAACTTCTGCGGCGTCCACGCATGCGTCTGGGGGCCAGGGTGGGATTCGTCCCCGTCCGGAACCTGAGAGTGAGCCTCGATGCCCAATATGTCGGCGAACGGGAAGACTGGGGGGATGCGACCCTGGACAGCTACGCACTGGTTAATCTCGCCGGCGATCTTGAGATCTCCGACAGGATCAGCCTCCAGGGCCGTATCGAAAACCTCACCGACCGGGACTACGAACTGGCCGATGGATACGGAACCCCGGGACGGGCGGGTTATCTCGGTTTGAAGGCGGAATTATAAGGCCCGAAGGGGAGAAAACCGAAGGGAGAAGCCGAAGGCCCTGAGCCTGTCGAAGGGGGAGAAGGAATTCCCTGTCCGAAGCCCGGCAAGATGACGCGACCGGCGTCAAATGCATCCTCCTCCCTGATCACCCTGACAGAAAAGTGAAATCAATGAGCGGCATAAATCACAAGTGGGTGATCCTTTCGTTCCTGATCCATGGGGCGGTCCTTTTCGGGGCAGGCCTGGTCTCGGGACCCCTCGAGGCAGGCGCGCCGCCGGCGTGTTCCATGACTCTTCTGCCTTGGTTCCCGGAGGAAGCCGCCGGCGACGAAGGACTCGTCGGGACGCAGCCCTTCACAGAGGCTCTGGAGCTGGAAAAGGCTGAATCGGGCCGGGAGGAAGAAGCTCCGGATCTCCGGACTGCATCCCCTGGCTCTGAACCTCCCTTTGAGCCCCGCCATGCCCCCGTGCAGGAGGACCTTCCCGTTGATCCGGAAGAAAAAGGGATGTCCATGGCAGCGGGACCCGGAGCGCATCCTGACACGGCTGTCCCTTCACCGGAAAGCGCCTATGCTGCCTTCTCCGAAAGAACGGGGGCATCACGGGGAACGGAAGGGATGCCCCGGGCATTTTCCCCGGGGGAGGGGAGCCGGGAAGCGGGCCCATTCCACAGGGCATCCTCCCCCTCTCCCCCGGACGGCTTTCCGGGAGGGGGATCCGGGGCTGATTCGGGGGCTTCCCCGGCGAGGATCCTGTCCCTTTCAAAGCCGGTTTACCCGGTGCTGTCCCGGCGGGCGGGAGAGGAGGGAAAGGTGGTCGTCGAGGTTCGGGTCGGCCCGGACGGGGGGATCCTGGGGGCCGAGGTGATCGAGTCGAGTTCCCATTCGAGGCTTGATCGGGCTGCCCTGAAGGCGGCGGGGCAGGTCTCTTTCCGTCCGGCTACGGAATCAGGGGCCCCGGTTGAATCCCGGATGTCGGTGGCCTACCATTTCAGGCTGGAAGAAAAATGAATTCCAGATTCCAGATTCCAGATTCCAGGGGTCAGGCAAGCCGCAAAAGGCATGATGCCATTGGACTTCTGGCAGCCGTGCTCCTTGTTTTTTTCTTCCTCTTGCCGGGCTGCTCCAATTCCAGCTTTGAACCTTCGCCGTCCCCCACGCACCCAATCGCTAACGAACGGGTTACCTTTCCCGTCCGCATCGTTTCCCTTGCCCCGAGCATCACCGAGATCCTCTTCGATCTGGATCTTGGGGACCGGATCGCGGGGGTCACCCGTTTTTGTGATTATCCCCCCGAGGCCCGCGGAAAAACCCCGGTAGGGGGGTATTTCGACATCAATTTTGAGGCTGTCCTTGGCCTCGAACCGGATCTGATCATCCTTCTTGAGGAACATCGGGAGGCCAGGGAACGCCTGGGGGCCCTTGGCATCCGGACCATCGCTGTCAACCACGCCCGCGTCCAGGGAATCCTGGATTCCATCACCACCATCGCAAGGGCCTGCGGGGTGGGAAACAGGGGCGATGAACTTCGCGCCGGGATCGAGAAGAAGATACACCGGATCCAGGACGGTTTCGCCGCCGCGTCCCCTCGTCCCCGCGTTTCTCCCCCGGAGGATTCCCCACCCCGGGTCCTTGTTGCCGTCGGGCGCACCCTTCAGGAGGGATCGGGAGGGGAAATTTACGTATCCGGCCGTGACGGGTTCTACGATGACCTTATCAGGCTTGCCGGAGGACAGAATGCCTACGGCGATCAGACCCTGAAATTTCCTGCCCTCTCAGCCGAAGGGCTTGCCCGGCTGGACCCCGATATCATCATCGAGATGGTCCCCGGGGTATCTCCCGGGGAGGATCGGGAGAAACTTCTGGCCTATTGGAGGAAAATGCCCGGGTTAAGGGCGGCGAAGGAGGACAGGGTTTATATCCTGAGCGGCGATGAAGTTGTCGTCCCCGGGCCCAGGTTCGTCAATGTCCTTGAAGGGATGGCGAAGATCTTAAAAGCGGGAAGAGGGAAGGGGGAGTAAAAACAGGAAGGAAGAAGGAAGAAGGAGGAAGGGAGAAGGGGGAAAAAGTCCAGAGTCGAGAGTCCAGAGTCCAGAGGATGAATTTTTAAACGTTCATCGTTCATTGTTTATCGTTTATCGTTGGATCGCTCCCCTCGCGGTCCTTCGCGTTCAGGTTTTAAAGCATTTAAAGCTAGGTACGGCCATGCGGCTCTCCGGGAGGCCACTCGGTCCACAAGGGGCCCCAAAGGAAGGTCCTTAAATCTGGAATTAGCAGGGACCCGACCTTTTCCTTGGGGTAACGCCAGGGCAAGCGATGCGAAGGAGAGGATGAGGATCGGAAGGGGGAAACAGAAAAGGAAGGATGAAGGGGGAAGGAGGAATTTTCAGGGATTTTCCTCCTGATTCCCTGTTCTATCCTCCCTCTTCGATTTTTTCCCTGGCGTACTTTTCCCGGTTCCCTGTCCGGCACCCATGAGGAATGAAAAGACAATGACCCCCGTTCTCAATGTAGATAGCCTCTCCCTTTCCCTTGGAGGAAAGGAGATTCTGAAGGATGTCTCCTTCCAGGTCCCTGAAGGGATCCATCTCTGCGTGGTCGGCCCGAACGGAGCCGGCAAGACCTCCCTGTTGAAATGCCTGATGCGAATCCACACCCGGTGGACAGGATCCATCAGGATCGCGGGTTTCCCCGTGTCCTCCATGACGCAAAAGGAGCTGGCCCGGAAGGTCGGCTATGTCCCGCAGGCCGGCGAACGGTCCTTTCCTTTCACCTCCTCCCGATTCCTTCTGATGAGCCGGTATCCGAACCTTTCCCCCTTCTCCCCTCCCTCACAGAAGGATCGTCAGGTCGTCCGGGAGGCCTTTGCCCTTACCGGCACCACGGAGTTTGCCGAGAGGGACATGAGGACCTTAAGCGGCGGCGAGAGACAGAAGGTTTTCCTTGCGGCGGTTTTGGCCCAGGGAGCCCGAATCCTTCTCCTGGATGAACCCGCCACTTTCCTGGATCCTTTCCACGAGGAAAAGGTCCTGGCTATCCTCGAAAACCTCCGCCGGAGATCCGGGAAGACCATCATCTCGGTCACCCATGACATCAACCACGCGGTTCTTTTTGCCGACCGGGTCCTTGCCCTCGCGGGGGGGGAAGTTGTTT
>JAFGWO010000070.1 GCA_016937135.1 Pseudomonadota bacterium | reverse complement strand
GTGAGAAAAACGAAAATCCCACTTTTCGTTTTTCGTAGAGCTAAAGGACCAAAAGACCTTTAGCGATTATCAACAGCTACCGTGAGGTAAGGGAAAACCACATTTTTCCCTTTCCGTGGAGCGGAAAGTCCCGCATGGACTTTTCGCGACCCTATTGAGCCCGGCCCATCAGAAAACAGCCTTTAACCAGAGGATCACGTACACCAGGACAACAGCGGCCGCGTTGGCATGCTCCCGGTTTCGAAAGACCTGCGACCAGAGAAACTCGCCCTTGCGGTATTCGGGGATTCTCCGGAGGGGCAATACCTTTGGGACGCGGCACGAATAGGTAGCCCACTGGTCCGGGAACAGCCGTGAAAGCTTGCTCTCCTCCCACCGAATGGTGAACCAGTAGACAAACCCGAAAAAAAGAAAGAAAACCGCGGTGACCCGGGGGTCCGCCATGGCCACCATGAACCCGCTTCCCAGGATAAAGCTTCCCACATAGAGGGGGTTCCTGCTCAGGCTGTAAGGTCCTCTCACAGCAAGCACGCTGCTTTTGTTGATATGGCCCGAGGACCACATCCTGACGGCTTCTCCGGCGATGATAAAAGGCAGACCAATAAGAAGGGACTTGGGGGTAGGCCCTGAAAAAAGGATAAAAAGGATGGCAGCGACTGCAGAGAGCTTCGTGCGGTGGCTTTTTATCGTTTTGGCCAGAGTTGCCAAACACCCTCCCCGGAAAATAAATGCAAATGCCCGCGGACGGGACGAACACTTTGCCGCCGCCTGCCCCCTGCGCTAGCCCTGCCCTTGAGTGGCCGAAACCCTGCTTTCCTTTAACCAACTGAAAAAACTAGAGAATAAATACCCCTCTTTCGGCTTGATAATATAACTTACATACAGGTATTCTACAAGCGCAAGACAGTGCAAGACAGAGCGAGATCTACCTGTTTCCATTTCAGAAATCCCAGCGAGGCAATGAAAAGCATCTCATCTCTCCATATCATCGGCAGCCGGAATTCGGGCGGGGCCGAAAGGTTTTTCACGAGGCTTGTCCGGGCTCTTGACGAAAGAGGTCTGCCCACCATGGTCCTTGCCCGCCGGGGAAGCGCGGTTTCAGAGGAGCTTAAGGGAGTTGTCGACCAGGTCAATGTCCCCATGGCAAATGTCCGGGACCCTTTTTCAAGGTTCCGGATATCCAGGTTCATTGGAGCGAATTCATTTGACATTGTGCAGACATACATGGGCCGGGCGACGCGCCTGACCCGCATTCCTGAACATTCGAAAAGCATCCACGTTTCCCGCCTTGGAGGTTTTTACAAACTTAATGGGTACCGGCATGCCGACGCATGGATAGGCAATACCAAAGCCCTCCGCGATTACCTGATCAGCAATGGATTCCCCGCCAGCCGAGTCTTTTACATTCCTAATTTTCTCGAGATCCCCGAAAAACCTCCGAGGGAAACCATTGAAAAAACGCGTCTGAACCTGGGAATCCCCGAAGGTTCCATCGCTCTCCTGGGGGTAGGCCGCCTCGTGAAAAAAAAGGGTTTTTCCGTTCTTCTCGAAAGTTTTGAGCTTCTTTTTGAATCAATTCCCGACAATCCCCTTTACTTAATGATTGTAGGAGATGGACAAGAAGCCCGCACACTGCGGGAACAAATCAAGAAAATGAAAAGTGGAAAACGAATCCTCTTTACTGGGTGGAAAAACGACCCCGACCCTTTCTATGCATCGGCCGACCTTTTTGTCTGCCCCTCACTGCATGAACCGTTGGGAAATGTCATTCTGGAGGCCTGGAGCCACCGCCTCCCGGTTGTCTCGACTGAAACGGACGGGGCACGGGAACTTATCCAGGATGGCATCTCGGGCCACCTTGTCCCCTGCGGCGACGCTTCCGCTCTTGCCGAGAAAATCCGTGATACTCTAGCACAAGGAAGCAAAGCCATGATGGAACTTGCCGACAACGGGTTGAGGGTTCTAAAACGGGATTTTGGAAAGGATGCCATAGTCGATTCCTATGTCGAACTTTACGAAAAACTCCTTGCATCCCGGGAGTAAAAAATGTCCTAATCATTGACCTTCTTCCCACCCTCCGACATTCCCTTGGCCTCTTTCCCTATCAAGGCTATCCGCCTGAGCTGGCCGAAAGCCCAAGAGAAAAGACCCTGAAAATCGTTAGCGGGACACTTTTTAAAAGAATGGTTCCGGAAAAAAACGGTCAGGGTGCCGGAACGAACTGATTCCTTAGAAGCATCGTTTTGCCTACCTGAAGAAAGGAGAGGAGTTTTTCCCGGTTTCCGGACAGCCCGCCCACGAAAGATTCGCCCGAATCGAGATCAAAAACGCCCGTCACACCTCCATCGGGGTCCATTTCGAAAAACAAATTATCGGAAACCCAACCGTATCCCTGGGCAAAGTTGAGAAAAGCGAACCTCTGCGCTTGGCGGTCAAAAAGAGAATTCCCCATTGCATGATGGCCTGCTCCGATTCCCAGGAGATCCAGCATGCTAGGGATAAAACCCAGCTGGCTGCCAACCTCTTTACCCACACCGGGAGCCACAATCCCTGGAGCGTAGACCAAAAGAGGGATCCGATATCGGCTTTCCATAGTCGAAATACTTCTCGCACAATGGTCGGCGGTAATCACGAAAACCGTATTTTTAAAAAAATCCCGCTCCTTTGCCTTTTCAAAAAAACGCCCCAGAAAGTGATCCGTATATCTTAGGGTATCTCCGAACTGGCCATCTTCGTCACCGGGCCGTGCCGTTTTGAAGGTGTCGTCGGGAAGAACGTACGGGGGATGATTTGAAAGGGACATCCAGACGGCAAGAAACGGCTCAGGCTCACTTTCTGTTACCTCAAGAAGCCTGTCCATCATGACATGATCCCACAACCCCCATGGTCCGCTCGTCTCACCAGGCTTGATCTTGAGTTCCTCTATCCCCAGATGTTTCTGAAAACCCGCCAGGCGCGCCAGACTGGACTGCCGGAAAGTTTTGCTGCTCTCTCCGTGCAGGAATACCGTGGAGTACCCCCGTTCTCCAAAGATGCTCCCGATCCCTTTATACCGATTCTGCTCAAGGGAGCCGGAGAGAAAAGACCCTTTTGTCATGTGGTTAAAATGGTTAAAAGACGGTATGCCGATACAGATAGCCGCTAGTCCTTCGATGGTTCTGTTCCCAACTGCGAAGAAATTTTCAAAAAGAAACCCGTTATCCGCCAGTTTATCAAATTCCGGGGAAAGGCCCTTACTGCTTCCGTAAGCGCCGATATTTACGTTAGACCAGCTTTCCAAAACAAGCACAACGAGATTCAAAAGTTTTTCCGGGTTTTCCGGGAAGCTCCCGTTTTTTCTTAAAACTGGTGAATTTTCTTCAAGCCAGACGGTGTCAGGCGAATCCAGCAACTCCCTGACAGTTTTGAAAGCCTCCTTTTCCGGATAGTGCTCCGGGAGATCATCGGGAAATTCCACCAGATTCCTCCCGATTGTGAATAATGGGTTTAAAGCAAGGTGGCCCAATTCAGTCCTGCCTTGGGAAAAAGCATCGCTGGTTCGCAAAGGTTTTCCTCGAATATTTCCCTTGACACCGAAGGTCATAACGGGAAGAAACACGAACAGCCAGACAAGCTCCCGAACCCACCCTTTAGAGGTATTCTCCCAGCATTTTTTTAGGATGGTTTTCCAAATCAGGACAAGGAACCCCGAGGCGAACGCGAAAACCAAAATTGTCCCTTTGTACTGCCAGATCATTTTAAGGCTAGCCTTGAGATCGTATGCTTCCCCACCTACCTGGAAAATCTCATAAGAGAGATGGCGGCCCGCCTCTGTATAATAGTGGATATTGACCAGACAAAGAGCAAGACCAATCAGGAAAAGGAAAAGGGGAATCCAGGAAAACCTTCGGGAAAAATGAAAAAAATTTTTCCATCCTCCGGGGATATGGAGGAGCAGGAAAAAAGGACCAGTGGCAAAAAGGATAACGTGAAGATCGAAACGCAATCCATTGAGAAAGGACGAGACAAGGATGAGCGGATAGCTTAAGGAAAAAGACGCCTTGTTAACAACGAAAAAACCCAGCCTCAGCAAGGTCATCACGGACATCATCAGGAAAAGCCCGAGGAAAAAAACCTTTGTCTGAGGCGGAACGCCGGCAGCCGCCGTTTTCAGGAGATTTTTCATGGGGTATTATGGGTCCATGGCAATGCAAAATTCATCTGCAAGGGGATTACGCACCGGCAAAACCGGCTTGGCCGGCAGGGATCCTCTCCCCACCGTCCTATTAGGACTAAAGTGAGATCCTATACCCCCGCATTCAGAGTTTGACAAGCAGCCAGACAGCATACAGGATGGATTTTTCAAAAAATACCTGAAAAAGTGGAATGGGCTTAAGGGTTCAGGGAAATTGCCGCACATTCCGGAAAACACGGGAACACGATGATGACCCCTGGAAACATCCTCATCATTCGTCTCTCCTCCATCGGCGACGTATTGATGGCATCACCCCTCATTCGGGCCTTTTCCCGGACGTGGCCGGATGCGAAGATCTCCTGGCTGGTGGAGGAAACCTCCAGCCCCGTCCTGGAGGAAAACCGGGGACTCGAGGAAATCATCTTGTGGGACCGCTCCGGATGGCGTCAGATGTTAAGAAGACGCCGATTTTACTCCCTTGCCGGCGCGATCCGCTCCTTCACGGGGGACCTCAGAGGACGACGGTTCGACATGGTG
The DNA here is from genome assembly GCA_016937135.1 of Pseudomonadota bacterium. GTDB lineage: Bacteria > BMS3Abin14 > BMS3Abin14 > BMS3Abin14 > BMS3Abin14 > JAFGWO01. Next base: position 2,200 of record JAFGWO010000070.1, on the reverse strand, counting down.
GTGGACGCCCAGGGCCTTCTGAAAAGCGGCCTTTGGGCCTTTCTGTCGGGGGCCCCCGAACGGGTGGGCATCGGGTCCAGGGAAGGAAGCCGCCTCCTCATGACCCGGGTCGTGGACCGTTCGGAAGCCTCGGAGAGGATCAGCTCCCAATACCTGCTCCTCGCAAGGGCGCTGGATCTGGATCCGGGTGATTTCCGGATGGAGATGCCCCTGAATGCGGAAGCTGAAGGATACGGCAAAGGGCTTGCCGCGTCACTGGGAGGAGACTTCGCCGCCATTGCCCCCTTCACAACGCGGCCCCAGAAGCACTGGATTGAAAACCGCTGGAGAGAACTCGCCGTCAGGGTAAGGGAGGAGTTGAGCCTGCGGGTGGTCCTTCTGGGGGGGCCCGGGGACCCGGAAAGCGCGACCCGGATAATTCCTGCAGATGATCCGGGGACGATCAGCCTCGCGGGAAAAACAAGCCTCCAGCAGGCCGGAGGAGTTATAAAGCGGGCATCCCTCCTCGTTGGCGTGGACACCGGCCTGACCCATATGGGGTTCGCCCTGGGAACACCGACAATCGCCCTTTTCGGGGCCACCCGCCCCTACCTGGACCTGGGCGGGCTCCCCGGGAAGGTCCTCTATCACCCCATGGAATGTTCCCCCTGCAGGAGGAACCCCACCTGTGACGGGCTTTTCCCTTGCATGAAAGCGATCTCTGTAGAGGAAGTCCTCGAGACCGCCCGGGGACTACTGGAGCCGGCGTGACAAACAGGATCCGGATACTGCACGTGGAAACGGGGCGAAACCTTTATGGAGGCGCCCTCCAGGTCCTCTATCTCCTCCAGGGGCTCAGGGATGCCCGGGGGACTGAAAATATCCTCGTCTGCCCCCGGGGCAGCGGCATCGCCCCCGTGGCTTCCGACGCAGCCAGGGTAAGGGAAATCCCCGTGAAAGGGGACCTGGACCTGGGGTTTCTCCTTCGCCTCATACGGATCCTCCGGGGTGAAAAACCCGACATCATCCACCTTCACAGCCGAAGAGGGGCGGATGTCCTCGGAGGGATCACGGCCCGGATAACGGGGACCAAATGCGTCCTGACGAGAAGGGTGGACAACCCCGAGGCGGCCCCCTGGGTTCGGATTAAATATCGTCTTTATGACCGGATCATCGCCATTTCGGACGGGATCAGCAGGGTTCTTTCCTCCGAGGGGGTCCCCCCGGGGAAAATGACCGTAGTCCACAGCGCCGTTGACGCCGCCCGTTTTTCCGGTCCGGCCGACAGGGACTGGTTCCGGAAGGAATTCGGGCTCCCTGCGAATGCCCTCGCCTGCGGGACTGCCGCGCAGTTCATCCCCCGAAAGGGGCATGCCGACCTTCTGGCGGCTATCCCAGGCATCCTTATCGGGGCTCCAGCGGCGCGGTTTCTCTTTTTCGGAAAAGGCCCCCTTGAAACAGCCCTCAGGCAAAAAACCGAGGCTCTTGGAATCCGGGAAAAGGTCCTTTTCGCCGGCTTCCGGGATGACATGGAAAGGATCCTGCCGTGCCTTGACCTTCTCATCCACCCCGCCCACATGGAGGGTCTGGGTGTCAGCCTGCTCCAGGCCGCCGCGGCAGGTGTTCCCATCGTCGGGACTAAAGTCGGCGGGATTCCCGAGGCGGTGGCAGACGGGGCGAACGGAATACTCGTGGAGCCCGGCGATCCTGAAGCCCTGTCAAGGGCCGCCGTAAGAATCCTTTCCGAAGAGGGCCTTGCCAAAAAAATGGGGTTGGAAGGCAGGAGACTGGCTGCCGAAAGGTTTTCCATCGACGCGATGGTGAGGGGGAATCTGGGGGTTTACAGGGAAATGATGAAGGAAGAAGAAGGGGGAAGGGAGAAGGGTGAAAGGAAACCAGGTTCACAGTAAAGAGTTCAGGGTTCAGAGTTCAGAGAGGTTCTGTGCTTATCATTGCGAGACCGACACATAGCCGCCGCAATCTCAAACCGAAGGCGATAAAGGGCAAAGCGTTTTTATGGTTGCCGCGTTTTCACATTGGGCTTTGGGATTTGGGCTGTAATGGTGGATCGCGGAGGTTTCCACCCATTCATTGACAACCCCGGCTCCTCCGACTATTTAAGAGGTCACCCCTTTTCTATGACAGGATAAGAATCCCATGCTTCTCTCGGTCAAATACAATTTCCTCTTCGTCCACATCGCCAAAACGGGAGGGACGAGCG
>JAFGWO010000069.1 GCA_016937135.1 Pseudomonadota bacterium | reverse complement strand
GAGGTTTTGACCGCCGCCCCCTCTGCGACCACGACGATGGAAAAATCCTTTCCGATGGCATGCCGGGCGAGGATGACCTCGGCCACTTCGTCAAGGTCGAAGGGTCTTTCTGGTATGAGAATTATATCCGCGCCTCCGGCCAGTCCGGCATGCACGGCGATCCAGCCCGTGTGCCGGCCCATGACCTCAACCACCATGACCCTGTCGTGGGATTCCGCGGTGGTGTGGAGGCGGTCGATGGCCTCCGTGACGATGGAAACGGCCGTGTCGAAACCGAAAGTCACATCGGTTCCTTTTAGATCGTTGTCGATGGTCTTGGGCACGCCAACCACGGGGAGGTCGAACTCCTCGAAAAGCCGGCTGGCCACATTCAGGGTGTCATCCCCTCCTACGGCGACGAGGGCATCCAGATTGAGCCTTCGGAATGTCCCGACAACCTTTTGCCCCCCGCTCTCCTCCTTGAAGGGGTTGGTTCTGGAGGTGTGCAGGATCGTCCCCCCCCTGTGGATCAGACCCGACACCGATCGCAGGGTCAGTTCCTCGTGCTGGGCCGTCAGCATCCCCTTCCACCCGTGGAGGATTCCGATGATATTGTCCCCTTCCTGGATACCCTTCCTGGTGATCGCGCGAATGACGGCATTCAGCCCGGGGCAATCCCCTCCCGCCGTAAGGATCCCGATCCTCATCGCCGTCTCCTCCCAAATCTCAACATTAAATAAAATTTACAGAACTAACGGAAACCTGTCAAACAAAGCCATTCCAAAAGAGCCGGATTTTAAAAGATTTTTGCGGCTCGGCAAGAACCAGGGCCAAAGGTTGACGACTTTGGAAAAATGTCATTAACGCGAACCCGCCCCGGGTAAGGGCCGCCCGGATCCAGGATCGGCCGTCGCGTCATGGATCCGTGAGGAAAGGGAAAACCACGCTTTTCCCTTTCTGTTAAGCCAAAAGTCCCGCATGGACTTTTGGCGACCCTATGTACCGCGGCCCGGGTAAGGGCCGCCCGGATCCAGGATCGGTCGTCGCGTCATGGATCCGTGAGGAAAGGGGAAACCCCGTTTTTCCCTTTCCGTTAAGCAAAAAGTCCCGCATGGACTTTTGGCGACCCTCTTAACGCTGTTTACAGAAAAGGTCAAAGAAGATAGAGGGAAGAAAGGAAAACTCGGTTCTCCTTTTCGGGAGGGATTTTGGGCGATCTCCAGGGCATCCTTTACGTTGTGGCAACACCCATCGGGAATCTCGAGGACCTGACGCTCCGTGGCCTCGAAACCCTGAAAGGGGTGGATATCATCGCCGCGGAAGACACCCGGCGGACCCGCATCCTCCTCTCCCGGTATGATATTCCGTCCCGCCTCATCAGCTACCGCGATCAGAACAGGGAGAAATCGGGAATGCGGATCCTCTCCCTTCTGGAACAGGGGGGGTCGGCCGCCCTGGTAACCGATGCGGGGACACCAGGCCTTTCCGATCCCGGTTTTCACCTTGTCAGGATGTGCGTGGAAAAAGGGGTCCGTGTTGTCCCGGTTCCGGGACCGAGCGCCCTGGCCTCTGTGATCAGCGTTTCAGGGATGCCCATGGACCGGTTTTTGTTTGAAGGGTTCCTGCCTTCCCGTCCAAAGGCAAGGAGAACCCGCCTTTGGGAAATCGAGGCTTCAGGGCTACCGTTTGTCTGCCATGAATCCCCCGTAAGGATCATCGATTCCCTTCAGGACATGGAAAAAATCCTAGGAGATCGCGAGATCGTGGTGGCCCGTGAAATGACGAAGATGCACGAAGAATTTCTCCGGGGAAGGATCAGCGAGGTGGCAAAAACCCTGATGGACCGTCCGGTCCGAGGTGAATTTACCGTGGCGGTCGGGGGGGGCCTGAGACCGGGACTGAATGTGGATGTTATGGAGGCCGCAAAACGCCTTCTCCGGGAGGGCGTTCCCCCCTCGCGGACAGCGTCCATCCTTTCGGAGCTGACCGGAACGGATCGCCGGTCCATCTACCGGATCGTCACACAGGTGACCGACCAGGAAAAGGGAGGAGAACATGATGGATGAGGGACAGATCAGGGAGGTTATCCTGAAAAGGGCGGTGGACGGAAAGCTAACTTGCGAGGAGGCCCACGGGATCGCCGAGGAACTGGCGGTACCCCTTGCCCTCATCGGACGGATCTGCAACAGGGAGGAACCGAAGATCAGGATCTCCAGATGCCTGCTCGGATGCTTCTAGCCTCCGGCATCATCCCCCCCTATCTTCGGCGCCGGTACCCGGCGACGATCCCGAACCCGAGAAAGGTGACGACGAGGGAAGACCCCCCGTAACTCATGAGCGGAAGCGGAAGTCCCACGACCGGCAGAAGACCGGCGGCCATGGCAATATTGATGGAGGTCTGGATGGCGAAGGCACAGGAAAGCCCAACGACAACGAGGACCGCGAACTTCGTCTTCGCATACTCAAGATAGCCCAGAAGGTAAAGGGTGAGAAAAAGCACCAGCCCAAGGACAAGGACAACGCCGACAAATCCGAACTCCTCGGCAAGAACGGAAAATATGAAATCCGTGTGCTGTTCGGGGATGAATCGAAGCTGGGACTGAGTCCCCTGCTGAAACCCTTTGCCGAACATGCCCCCTGACCCGATGGCAATCTTGGACTGGACCACGTGATATCCCGTGCCGAGGGGATCCCTTTCCGGATTGAGAAAATTGAGAATCCGGTTCTGCTGATATTCCTTGAGGGAAAAAAACAGCGACGGGGCCGCGGCGGCAGCCCCCAGCCCCAGGACAAGGACCGCCGACCTGCGGATCCCGGCGAAAAAAAAGATGGGCACCGATATCAGCCCGAGGAGAAGGCCTGAACCGAGATCCGGTTGAAGGGCCACCGGCAGGGCGAGACCGGCAACCATTAAAAGAGGGATGCTTATCTCTTCCAACCCGTAAGGGGGCTTCGTCTTCAACCGGGAAAAATATCGGGCAAGGGCCAGGATCAGGGCGATCTTTGCAAGCTCCGAAGGCTGAAAGTTAAGCCCCCCGAAATGGACCCACCGCTGAACCCCCGCTGAAACCTTCCCGACCGCCAGGAGGGCAATCAGGATGGCCAGAACCCCCCCGAAAAAAACATAAGCTCCCCTTTCGAGATGTCTTCTGTCCGCGAAATAACCAAGGAAAAAGGCCGCAAAGGCCACCAGAAGCCAGTAGCCCTGACGGGAGGGCAGTCCGGCATAGGCGCTCCCTCTCGTAGCGGACCAGATAACGGCGATGCCAGCCGAGGAGAGGGCAGCGGCGCATAAAAGGGGCACGGGGTCCAGCTTTCGAAAAAGTTTCATCGAACCTCTTTCGGGCCTCTCTCACCCCCGGTTTCAGGAGGGTAAAATTCCAGGGATTTTTTGAGGATCCGCGAGACGATCGGGGCCGCGGTCGAGGAGCCGTGACCGCCATGCTCCACGACCACAACCGCGGCAAACATGGGCTTTTCCACAGGGGCAAAACCCGCAAACCACCCATGATCCCTCAGCCTGTAGGGGATATCCTCTTCCTTGGAGGGGGTTTCCTGAAGCCGCACTACCTGGGCGGTTCCCGTCTTTCCGGCTACCCGGTATCCGGGGATCCCGGCCGCCCTGCCGGTTCCATGGGGATCGCTCACAACCCCCTCCAAGGCCTGGATGATGGAATTCCAGACATCCTGGGGTATCTCCGTCTCCTGACTGACCATGGGGTCTCTCCGATAGAGCTCAAGCCCCTCCTCTTTAACCGCACGGTGGACGAGATAGGGGTCCATCCGGACCCCCCGCCGGGCAATCGTTGAATAGAGGTTGCAAAGCTGCAGGGGGGTGACGAGGACATAGCCCTGTCCTATGGATGCGGAAAGGGTTTCGCCGGGGAACCAAGGCTGCTTTCGCACCCTCTTCTTCCATGCCGGAGAAGGCAAAAGCCCTTCAACCTCGCCGGGAAGATCGATCCCCGTCCTCTTTCCAAGGCCCAGGATGGAACCCCACTTCGCCATGGCCTCGATCCCGGCCCGCTCCCCTGTCTGATAGAAATAGACATCACAGGACTCGACGATGGCTTTTCTCAGATTCACGATCCCGTGCCCCGCGGCCTTCCAGTCCCTGTACACCCGCCCCCCATAGTAATAACCCCCTGAGCAGAAAAGGGTTTCTCCCGGAGAGACAACCCTTTCCATCAACCCGGTTATTGCGGTAACCACCTTGAAGGTGGATCCCGGAGGATAGATCCCCTGGATGACCTTGTTCTGAAGGGGATGGTCCGGGTCGGTGAGAATCTCGTTCCACCTTTCCCTCGACAAGCCCAAAGAGAACTCGTTGGGATCAAAGGCCGGCAGGCTCACCATGGCCAGGACCTCGCCGGTCCGGGCACCGAGGACCACCCCCGCCCCCTTTTCCTCGCCGAAGGCCTCTTCCAGTTCCTGCTGAACGCGGATGTCAAGGGTCAGGCTGAGATTCGCCCCAGGGGTCGGTTCCGTGACCCCCAGGATGCTGATTTCCCTTCCCCGCGCGTCAACCTCTACCTGCCGGCCTCCGTCCGTTCCCCTTAAATATCTGTCAAACGCCTTTTCAAGGGCGAACTTGCCGACGATATCCCGTCTTTTCGCACCCGGGTACTCCCCGGATTGAAGCTGCCCTTCGGAAATCTCCCCCACATATCCCAGGATGTGGGATGTCGTCTTGTCGAAAGGATAATACCTGCGCGGGACCACGAGAAGGACTGCCCCGGGAAATCGATCCTGCAGGGTCTCGAAAAGGGCTACCTCCCGTTCGTCAAGATGCTCGAAGACCCTTACCGGGCGGTAAGGGGTCCGGGCCGCGTCCTCCCTGAAGCGCCCGACGGCCGTTGTGCCTTCGCGACCCAGAAGGTTGGCCAGGGCCAGAACGGTTTCCTCGGGGCTGTCCTCCGCATCCTCGGCGATAATAGCGAGGGAATAGTCCGGTGTGCTGTCCGCCAGGATAATCCCGTTCCTGTCCGTGATGATGCCCCGGTTGGCCGGCATCTGGATGATCCTGATGCGGTTGTTGTCCGCCAGCCTCTGATAGCGATCGTGGTTCAAGACCTGGAGGTTCCAGAAAAAAAGGATCAAGAGAAAAAACACCAGGAAAAGGGCCGCGACGGCGGCCGTCACCTTCTTTTCCATTGCCGGCAGGGCCGTCCCTTTCCTCTGAGGCAGAGGGGCCATGGATCAATTCCCCAGGCTGAGTTCTTCTTCCTGCCTGATGCCGCTATAAGCCTCGAACCTGGATAAAAGGGCATGGAACAGCAGGACAAGGACAGTGTTCCCCAGGAAAGCCCACATCAGGAAGGGAGAGATTATAAAAGGGCGGTTTTGACCGAAAAGAGCCAGAACCCCGTACTTGGAAAGGATGGACATAAAGACTGCCCCGGACACGGAAACGGCGCGGTGTCCGATGCCCCGGACAAAAAGTTTTTCCTTCAGGAACCCGCCGGTGTATCCGGCAATGATCTTTGCCACACCGTTGATCCCGAGGGCCCCGCCGGTCATGGCATCCTGGAGGTATCCCGCCAGCGCTCCCGTCAGCATCCCGGAAGTGGCTCCCCTCGTCAGGGCAAAATGGATCACCGGAATAAGGGGCAGATCCACCCCGCCCGCCAGCCAGGCCGGCACAATCAGGGGGACAAGAGTGGACTGGAGGACCAGAGCCGACCCGAGAAGGAAGATAAAATAAAGGAACCTCAAGGAGTACCGTCCTCATCCTTCAGGGAGGATTGGTGTTCAAGGATAAGAACATCTTCTAACCGGCTCATGGGAACATGGGGGACGATCCTGGCGTACTGATACAGGCCATAGTCTTTCCGGATGACCTGGGCGACGGTTCCAACCTCCACCCCTCTTGGAAAGATATCCGCCAAACCACTGGTGATGATCACGTCCCCTTCCTGGATATCCTCCGTGCGCTGAAGGTATTTCAACTGGCAGTTTCCGGAATTTTCTCCTTCCAGGATCGCCCGGGCCCTGGAGCGGCTGACAAGGACCGGCACCCTCGAGGATCGGTCGACAATCAATCTTACAACGCTGCTGCGGCCCGAAACCTCGATGACCCTTCCTACAAGACCCTCTGGCATGACGACAGGGGAACCCGTCTTCACCCCATCCTTGTGTCCCCGGTTGACCACGATCGTTCGGGTCCAGGGATCCGGGGACTCTCCTATGACCCTCGCGGCGATCCCCCTCAGGTCGGTCTCCGAGACGTAAGCGCCGAACTCCTCCAGGCGTCCAAAACGGTAGAGATCCTCCTTCAACCCCTGGATCTCGGTCCTCAGGGAATTCACCTCCTCGCGAAGCTTCCTGTTTTCCTTCTTGACCCCCCGGATACTCAAATATTCGTCCCAGAGCCCTGCGACCCCTCCGACAGCACCCGTAACCCCTGCCTGGAAAGGGGACATGACCGCTATGACGGATTTTGCAAAGTAGGTCTGTCCCTGGGAATCCTGCAGCTGTCTGGAAATAATAACCAAGGAGACCAGGACGAGGGCGACGAGCATCAAGCCCTGGTGATGGCGCCCCAGAAAGTTCCGCATGGGGTTGCCCGGAACAGGCATGGGATCACTCTTTAAGGGAAATCTGCTTGAGGAGCTTAATCTCCGAAAGGGCCATCCCGGCCCCCTTGACGACACACATGAGAGGTTCTTCCGCGATGATTATGGGAAGTTCCGTTTCCTCCCGGAGACGGATGTCGAGGCCCTTGAGAAGAGCCCCTCCGCCCCCGAGGACGATCCCCTTGTCGACGATATCCGCGGCCAGTTCGGGCGGCGTGCGTTCCAGTGCGTTCCGGATAGCTTCGACGATCTGGTTGACGGGCTCTTCCAGAGCCTCGAAAATCTCCTTGTTGCTGATCTCCAGGGTCTTGGGAACCCCGGCGATAAGGTCCCGGCCCTTCACCTCCATGGTCTCCACATCCTGAGGTGGGTAGGCGGCCCCGATGGTGATCTTGATCTGCTCGGCCATTCTCTCCCCGATGAGAAGGTTGTATTTTTTCTTGATGAAGCTGGAAACGGCCTCATCCATCTTGTCCCCCCCGACCTTAACCGAAATGGAGAGAACGATATCGTGCAGGGAGATCACTGCGACCTCGGTCGTGCCCCCTCCGATGTCCACGATCATGTTCCCTGACGCCTCGGAGACAGGCAGGCCCGCCCCGATGGCGGCGGCCATGGGTTCATCGATGAGATAGACTTCCCTAGCTCCCGCCTCCTGGGCGGATTCGCGGATGGCCCTCTTTTCCACCTGGGTGATCCCGGAGGGAACGCCGATGATGATCCTGGGGTGAAGGAGGCGGCTCCTGTTGTGGACCTTCTGGATAAAATACCGGAGCATGGCCTCGGTGACCTCAAAGTCGGCGATGACGCCATCCCTCATCGGCCGGATCGCGACGATGCTTCCTGGGGTGCGCCCCAGCATCTGTTTGGCTTCCCGCCCAACCGCCCTGACATGGGAATTGCCCCGATTATCCTTGTAGACCGCAACCACGGAAGGTTCGTCGATGATAACCCCCTTCCCCCTTACGAAGACCAGGGTGTTGGCCGTACCCAGGTCGATTGCCAGATCGTTGGACATCAGCCCGACAATATTGCTCCAGAACATGGCGATTACCTCGAAGCGGACACAAATAAACGCGCCGCGCAGCCGGAGAGAAAAAGGATGAAAATGCCCGGGTGCTGAACTGCTCCCGCGGAAACAACCCGAAACAGAAAATAATTGATGGATATTAACAGAACGACGGCACCATTTCAACGCCTCTTGAAACACCTCTTCAGGGCCTGGAATCCGCAACCGGTTCTGATCAGCACTTCCCGGATTCCGGGTGCCGTTCCCCCCGGGATCTCTTCCGGCGGCGGTCAGGGACCTGGCGCTCCGGCGTCGCGAGGAGGCGGGCCCCCCGCAGGATCATCCCGAAGCCTGGAACCGCAACGACACAAATCAGGCGGGATTTTGGTGCCTTCTCTTGCGCTCTCCTCAGGGTCGGCTAAAATGGTAGTAAATGGGGGTTCTGGAACTGTTCCGCGGCGCCCTTTTCAAGATCGGCGCGAATTTTCCCTGGCGGATATTTTTTCGGGCGGCGGCATTGGTCTCCTGACAGAACCGGAAACCGGAAAGGGGACTTTTCGGGGTCCTGAAACCCCCTCCGTACCGCCTTGCGGACCCCTTGGGGAGGTGCCCGATGGTACCGAAACCGGAATGCCCGGACGCACATCAGAGGAACCGGGTCCTTGAGGAAAGGATAGAGACCCTCGAAAGAGAAAACAGCAAACTGAGGGACGAGAACCTCCTCCTGAAGGCCAGGTTAGTACCTTCACGGGACGGGACCCCTGCCAATGATGGGGAAAAAACGGTGCGGCCCTGGTACCGGAATCTCTTCGAGTGCCACCCCCTGCCCCTGTACATTTTCGATCCTGGAACCCTGAGAATCCTCCTGGTCAATGAGGCCGCCGTCGGGCACTATGGCTACACAAAAGAGGAGTTCGAAGGTCTTCGCATCCTCGATATAACCCCCGAGGAAGACATACCCAAAGTCTTAAACGCCATTCGCTCCTCCCGTTCCCCCCTGGAAAAACCCGGCCTTTTCCGGCAAAGGAAAAAGGACGGAACCATCATTACAGTGGACATCCACTCCCATCAGATTGATTTCGATGGCAGGCAGGCCAGGCTGAGCATGTGTCTTGACGTCACGGACCGGATCCGGGCCCACAAAGACCTCATGCAGAGCGAAGAAAAATTCCGGATGGCCTTCATGATAAGTCCCGATGCCGTCAACATCAACCGGCTGGAGGACGGCCTCTACTATGACATCAACGAAGGCTTCCTGAAAACCACCGGCTACAGCCGGGAAGAGGTCATCGGGAAAACATCCCTTGACCTGAAAATCTGGGTCGACCCGGGGGACAGGGAAACCCTGACGAGGACACTGCGGGAAAAGGGACAGGTCAACAACTTCGAGGCCCTTTTCCGGATGAAGGACGGCACCGTAAGGGAAGGATTGATGTCCGCGAAGATCATGACCCTGGATGACACCCCTTACATCCTCAACATCACCCGGGATATCACGGAAATGAAGATCGCCCAGGCAAGGGTCCAGGCCTCCCTGCAGGAAAAGGAAATCCTGTTAAAGGAGATCAATCACCGGGTGAAGAACAATCTCCAGGTCGTCCTGAGCCTTCTCAGCCTTCAGGCCTCCTATATCCAGGATCCCGGCTACAAGGAAAAGTTCAGGGAGAGCCAGAACCGCGTCAGGGCCATCGCGATCATGCACGAGGAAACCTGTCGAGGTCAGGACCTGGCCGGTGTTGATTTTTCCTCCTGCGTCAGGAAACTGGTCGAGGACCTTGCCCACTCCTATCATAAACCCTCCAGGGATATCGCGCTGAAGCTGGACCTCGGGGACGTTCGCCTCGTCCTGGACACCGCCATACCCTGCAGCCTCATCATAACGGAACTCGTCTCCAACGCTATGAAGCACGCCTTTGGCGACCGCCGGGAAGGGGTCATCGAGGTCCGCCTGCGAAACTCCCCGTCGGGAGAGTATTTTCTCCAGGTTTCCGACAATGGAGAAGGTTTCCCCGAAGACCTCGATTTTCGGAACACCCGCACCATGGGACTTCAGTTCGTCCACCAGATGGCTGCCCAGCTCGGAAGTAAACTCGCCATGGAGCGCCAAAACGGAACGAATTTCAGCATGTTTTTCCGGGAATATCACGAGGTCGGGACCCAGGTGTATTAAGGGTTCCGATCGGCCCGGAACTTTTTCCCTCCCTTTTTCCCCAACAAAAAAAGCGAGCCTGCCCATCGGCTGGCCGGGCCTTTTCGCGGCAAACCTTAAATTGATGACTTCGTAATAAGTCATCCGGGCGCCCCGTGCGGGGCGCCCGGATCAAGGACGCGGGTTGTAAGTTCTTGGTCCGTGAGGAAAGGGAAAACCACGCTTTTCCCTTTCCGTTGAGCAAAAAGTCCCGAATCATACTTTTTGCGACCCTGTCAAAATTGATTATTTAACCGGAAAATTGCACAATCGGGTTCGAAAAAGGAATAATCGGGGAGCTTTCTGTGTATAAACGGTGGCGAGTAACTTTTTCCCCTGAACCGTGGAGGTTGCCATGCCTGGCCGCTGTCTCAGCGTTCTTTTTCTGATCCTCCTGACCGCTTCCCTTTGCCGGGCTTCCCAGGTCCCCCCTGATCTGGACCCATGGCGGGAATGGGTCCTTCACGGCCTCGAGGAACAGCTCTGTCCCCCGGCCTTCAACAACCCGGGGGACCGTCGGTGCGCCTGGCCCTCAACCCTGGACCTTGATCTCACCGGGAAGGGAGGCCGGTTCCGCCTGGAAGTGACCCTTTTCGCCCCCGGATGGGTGGCCCTCCCGGGCAGACCGGATCTCTGGCCCGGGGATGTAATGGTTGGAGACCGTCCGGGTTTGGTTTCCTTCCATCAGGGAGGCCCGGCTGTATTTCTGGAAAAGGGAAAAGATATCATCACGGGGACATATTCCTGGAACCGGTTGCCCGAATCCCTTCCCGTTCCCCGGGAAAACGGACTGCTGAACCTGACTGTGGAAGGGCGTGAGATCCCCTTTCCGGACCTCAGGTCCGGCCTCCTCTGGTTAAGGGAAAAGGAAGGACTGGCAGAATCGACCGAGGACAGCCTTCAGATCCAGGTCTATCGCCGCCTTGAAGACACAGTTCCCTTCACGGTCGCAACGCGTGTGGAGATGGATGTGGCCGGCAGACAGCGGGAAGTCCTCCTGGGACCCGTCTG
>JAFGWO010000068.1 GCA_016937135.1 Pseudomonadota bacterium | reverse complement strand
ATCTCCCCGGACTGATCCATAACCCGCATGGATTCCGACTGGATCCTGATGCCCTTTCCCACCTCAAGAGCCCGGGAATCCATGGCGCAGCAAAACACCAGGATCAATAACGGTAAAAGGATCTTTTTCAGGGTTTTTCTCCCTTGATATCCAGAATCGCCCGAACCCCGCCCGTAAAAAGGAGCATACGGTCGGTAGTATTGTACACGGCGGATTCCCCCATAACGAGGATTCCCAGGCCGGTCATCTCAATATTTCCCTGGACCCGAAGCGTGCCTTTGCCTTGATCCCAGGTCATCCTTTCCCCCGCCAGAAAAAACACGGTCCCTCGACGGGCACGCACCTGGCCTTCCAGTTCGAGGATGAGATGCGCGGAATCGTACCATCCTCTCTGTGCGGTAACGCCAACCTCTTCCCCCTTGGGGTCCGCCAAACGGGCTGAAACATCCTCAAGGATCACCCTTTCTCCTTCCTGGAGAAGGGCGTTTTGGGCCTCAAGGGTCCATGGCCCGCGTCCGGTCTCCTGGACAAAGGAAAAACCGGAAATCCTGACCTCGGACGCACCTGCCGTTCGCGTCAGCAGGGACAGAAGGATGGCGGCAAGAACCGCCGCTGCAAGGACGGTACGCCCTCTGGCCCGGGACCTGACCGGATCGGGGTCTTCCATAGGAAAAGATTAACACAGCATGGGATGAAAGAAAAGAATATGGCGTGATTGTTGCATAAATCATAGACAAGCCAAAAGGCTGCTTATGTTATGAGGATCTTTGGATTATTCCTCCAGAAGGTTCCCCGGGCTCAAGGTAGCCCTGAAGGGAAAAGGACTCTCTCCCTCTGGCCGGATGGGGCAAGAAAAGCCGTCAGGACTGGTCCGGATCCCGCAGGTAGCGTGCCATGACCTCTTCCCACAAACCCTGGGCGGAGAGAATGAACTGGATCATTTCACGGACAGCCCCTTCCCCTCCCCGGGCATGCGTTATCAAGGGGACCCTTGCGAGCACCTCGGGATCAGCATCGGAGGGGGCGCAAGCCAGCCCGACCGCCCCTAAAACAGGGAGGTCGACCAGATCGTCTCCCATATATGCGATCTGGTCCGCAGAAAAACCGGTTTTTAACAGAAGGATTTCTAACGCCTCTTTTTTGCGAAGGGCCCCCTGGAATACCAGAGCGATCCCGAGTTCCCTGGCCCGTTGATCCACAATGGGGCTTTCCCGACCGGTAATGAGGGCAACCGTTAGACCGGCGCGGTTTGCCAGCTTTACGGCGTGGCCGTCCCTCACGTGGAAGGATTTGATTTCCTCCCCCGAGGAAGTGAGGGTGATTTTCCCGTCGGTGAGGACGCCATCCACATCCAGGGCTATGAGTCTGATCCGCCCGGCGGCCTCCAGAATTTTCTGATCGGGACCTGGAATGTTCATCTCCTCTTTTCCCGTTCGGGATTCAGGCGATCCCCGATTTCAGAATATCGTGCATGTGGAGGACCCCGGCCACAATCCCACCCTCGTCCACCACCACCACGGACGTAATGGCGTGGCTTTCCATAACCTGCAGGGCTTTCGCGGCGAGGGCCTCCGGCCCGATGGTCTTGGGGTCAGGGATCATGACATTCCCCGCCTCAAGGGAAAGGGGATCCCTCTCCTTTTCCAGGAGCCTGCGAAGGTCCCCGTCGGTGATGATCCCAAGGAGGCGGTCATCGGCATCGACGACGGTGGTGAACCCCAGTTTCTTCGAGGTGATCTCGAAAAGGGCGATCTTCATCGGCGTCCCGGGGGAAACCCGGGGGATCTCCTCGCCGGTATGCATGATATCCGAAACCGTCAGAAGGCGCTTGCCCAAAGCCCCGCCCGGATGGAACAGGGCGAAATCCTCCTCGGTGAAACCCCTCATCTCGAGAAGGGTCACCGCGAGGGCATCGCCCACGGCCATGGTGACGATCGTGCTGGCGGTGGGGGCAAGCCCGAGGGGGCATGCCTCCTCCCTGACCGAAATATCAAGGACAACATCCGCCCTCCTGGCCAGGGTGGAGCCCATCCTTCCCGTGAAGCAGATGATGGGGACCCCCAGTCTTTTCACCGCGGGCAGAAGGCGGATCATCTCCTCGGTTTCCCCGCTGTTGGAAACGGCTATCAGGACATCCCCTCTGGTGAGCATGCCCAGGTCCCCATGGCCGCCCTCCGCCGGGTGAAGGAAAAGGGCCGGGGTGCCGGTGCTCGCGAAGGTGGCGGCGATTTTCCGGCAGACGTGGCCGGACTTTCCCATCCCCGTGAAAACCACCCGCCCCTGGCATGCGCCGACCAGTTCCACCGCGCGCCGGAATTCGTCCCCCAGCCTCTCCCTGAGCGCCCGGATGGATTCCTCTTCAACGGCAAGCACCCTCCGGGCGATTTCCAAAGCCTTTTCCCCGTTTTCGATTTTTTTCACGGATTCATCTCCAGAGAACCCCTGATGGCCAGGATCTGGCGTAAAAGGGCCTCCAGGCGAGCCAGGGGCCACATGTTGGGCCCGTCGCAGGGGGCATTGTCGGGGTCGGGGTGGACTTCCATGAACACTGCGTCAACTCCGCAGGCTACAGCCGCCCGGCAAAGGTACGGGATATATTCCCGCATGCCGCCGGATGCGGAGCCGAGGCCCCCGGGGAGCTGCAGGCTGTGAGTGGCGTCATAGACCACCGGCACCCCCATCTCCCTTATTACGGGAAAGGACCGGAAATCCACCACGAGGTTGTTGTACCCGAAAGTCGTCCCCCTCTCGGTGATGACGAGGCCGGCCCCCGGCCGAACCTTTCCCACGATCCCTTTCACGTCCCAGGGGGAAAGGAACT
>JAFGWO010000067.1 GCA_016937135.1 Pseudomonadota bacterium | reverse complement strand
CGGATTCGCGGCGCGGAGCGTGACCCTTAAAAAACCCACCCTGGAGGACGTCTTTATCCATCACACGGGGCGAGGCATCAGGGACGCTGAGGCCAGCGAACTGGACCGGATGAGGGAACACCGAAAAGCTTTGGGGAGAAGGTGAGGGGAAAACAGTGAAAAGGAGAAAGGGTGAAGGGGAAAGAAAAAAGGAAAAGGGAGAAGCTTACTGGACCCTTGACACTGAATCCTTTGACAAGCTCAGGGCAGCCTCTGGACTTTCCTTTTCCCGCCTCAGGACCTTGGTCTCTGGACTGTTTTTCTGGAATCTGGAATCTGAAATCTGGAATCTGAAATCGTCTTTATGAAGCGCCTTTTCTTCGCATCCGCGACCATCTGGCAGCGTGAGGTGATCCGCTACCTGCGATCCCCCTCCCGGATCCTCGGGAGCCTGGGGATGCCCTTTTTCTTCCTCGCCTTTCTGGGCATCGGCATGCAGTCTGCCTTCTCCCTGAGGGCGGGGGGGGATAAATACATCGATTTCATCGCCCCTGGAATCCTCGGGATGGTCCTGCTCTTTTCCTCCACGGTGGCGGGCATCTCCGTCATCTGGGACCGCCAGTTCGGTTTTTTAAAGGAGATGCTGGTCGCGCCCATCCCCAGGCTCGCCATCGTTCTGGGAAGGACTGCGGGGGGGACCACGACGGCTTCCCTCCAGGCCCTTCTCATGCTGGGTGCCAGCATTTTCCTGGGGGTCAAGATCCCGTCCGTCCGGGGGCTCCTCCTCGCCCTCGTCTTCATGGCCCTCATCGGGATCTCTTTTACCAGCCTCGGGGTAGCCCTGGCCTCCCGGATGGAGGACCCCCACGGCTTCCAGCTCATCTTCAACTTCCTGATCATGCCGACCTTCTTCCTTTCGGGAGCCCTCTTTCCCCTGGAAGACCTGCCCGGATTCCTGAAATGGGCGGCGTGGCTAAACCCGCTTACCTACGGTGTGGACGGCCTGAGAGGGGCCCTTATCGGGCAGTCCGCCATCGGGATCCCCGTGGATCTCGCCGTCCTGTGCGCTGTTTCTATAACCCTGCTCACCCTGGGGGCCCTTCTATTCAGGGGGGCGAGGATGTGAGGGAGGGAAAAGACAGAATGAAGAAGGAGGAAGGGGGAAGGAGGAATAGAACCGGTGCCGCTATTCCTTCCGTGCACCTCTTTTTGAGGGACATCAGAAAGTTCAACGGATGCACCAGCTGCCTGTTTTTCCTTCTCCCTTCCCCATTCCCTTTTCCCTCTTCATCCTTCCTCCTTCATCCTCCATCCTTCCGGATCGGGGGACGGTAAACCCCGTGGCGGCCCCCGATCTGGCTTCCTCCCTCCTTTCCTGGTACGACGCCAACGGGAGGGATCTGCCGTGGCGGAAACGCGGCGGGAAGCCGGACCCCTACCCGATCCTCGTCTCGGAGATCATGCTCCAGCAGACGACTGTAGCCGCGGTCATCCCCTATTTCACGAAATGGATGGATAAGTACCCAACCGCGCGGGACCTCGCCCGCGCGGACACCGACCAGGTCCTGCGGGACTGGGAGGGGCTGGGATATTATTCGCGCGCCAGAAACCTTCAGGCAGCCGCCCGGGAGGTTGTCCAGCGGTACGGCGGGGCCATCCCCGCGGAACCGGAAAGGCTGAAAGAACTGCCGGGCGTCGGCGACTATACGGCCGCCGCCGTAGGGTCAATCGCCTTCGGCTCCCCAGTCCCCGCCCTGGACGCCAACAACCTTCGCGTCTGGTCCCGCCTGCTGGCCTCCTCCGACCGGAAGAGGATCAATCGGGTCTTTTCCCGCGTCATTCCAACGGACCGGCCGGGGGACTTTAACCAGGCCCTCATGGATCTGGGCACCAAAGTCTGCACACCCAAAAACCCCGGATGCTCGGGGTGCCCCCTTTCAAAATGGTGCCGGGGTTACCGCCTCAACCGCGCCGAGGCCTTCCCGGAAAGGAAACCCGGATCCGAAATCACCCCGATAGAGGCCGCCGTAGGGATTATCGTGGAAAAGGGGAAGGTGCTGGTGCAAAGAAGGACTGAGGGGGGCCTTCTGGGGGGGCTGTGGGAGTTCCCGGGAGGGAAGATCGGGCATACAGTGAAAGAGTCAGGGAGTAAGGGGGTGGGGGAGAAAAAAAACAGACACCCCAAAAAAGACCCGGCCTCCAAAACCTTTTGCACACACATAACACAACCAGCGGAGGACACCCCTACCCTATACTCCCAGACCCCGTTACCCGAACGCCCCCAGCAGGCCGTTCTACGCGAGGTCCTGGAGGAAACAGGACTCCGGATCCGGGTCAAGGAAAAGCTGGGAGTCTTTACCCACGCCTACACCCGGTTCCGGGTCAGGCTCCACGTCTTTATCTGCGAAAAGACCGGTGGGAAGGTCACCCGTCCGGAGGCAACGTGGGTCACCCTGGAGGAGATGGAAGGGCTGCCCATGCCCAGCGCGAACAGAAAGATCGTGAGGGCGATGGAGAAATGGCTGGGCGCGGTGGGTGGAATGAAAAGTGAAACGTGATTGGTGATTGGTGGAGGGTCGGCCGAAAAAACCGAGGCGGAGGAAAGGCAGTGCCTGGTGGTTCATGATTGGATACCGGGTTCTGGGGGATTATCCCGGGATCGCTTCACCCAGGGAAACGGTTCGCGATGACGAGCGTAAGTTCACTGATCAGGGGTACCCCGCGTCACCGCGTCAGGCTCCTCTTTTCCCCATTCTCTCTCCCCGATCCGGTCTTTCCCCGTTGGACGCGGGACGTTTGACGGTACCCAGCATTTCCCTCCACTCCTCCCAGTACCTCTCCCCCCCGATGATATAGCAGTCGCTGTGGTCGGCCCCGGACACGGCCAGGAAGGCCTTCGGCTCCGGCGCGGCCTTGAAAACCTTCTCTCCCATGG
>JAFGWO010000066.1 GCA_016937135.1 Pseudomonadota bacterium | reverse complement strand
GCTCGGAAGATATCAAGAACGCGGCCGCTTTTCGGGCAATCCACCTGACGGGGGTCAAGGGGGTCAAACTGGTAAACCTGGTTTTTGCCGGGCTGGAGACCCCGGAGAGCGGGTGGCCGGGGGTCTACATCGAAAAATGCGAAGGGGTCGAGGTGAGTGATAATTTTATTTTCGGCTATCCCCGGGCCATGAGCGTTCTTTCTTCCGCCCGGGTTGTCATCTCGGGAAACCGCATGGAAAGGAACTCCTCCGGGATCAACCTCTCCGCTTCGGATTTCAAGATCAGCGGGAATCTCATTGCCGGACAGCCCATGCTGAAGACCATTTCCCGTGGGATATTTGTTTCCGGGGGCGGGGGTGAGATCGTCAACAACACCATCGTTTATCACAAGGTGGAAAAGAACACGTTTATCGGAAACATGTCGGCGAATTTCGGGCCGGACGGTTCGGGGATCTCAGCGGTCAACGGGGCCCGGGTTTCCCTCGAAAACAACATCGTGTTCGAAAACAGCGCCGGTATCTTTCTCGGGCCCGATTGCCAGGGGCGGGTCGAGTTCAACGACATCTTCCAGAACACCATGCCGACCGGAGGCACAGGTCCGGTGGGGATTTTCGGGAGCACAAGCTTCGAAAGTTATCTGACCGGTTCCGATTGGAACATTTCCAAAGGGGTCCAGCACCGCTACGAGGAGGCCCCTCTTCTCAGCCTCTCGTCATGGCATCACCATTACTGGGGCCCCAGCACGATCCAGCTCTCCCAGACCAACCTGATGCAGGATCCCTTCTTCAATGATCCGGTGCGGGGGGATTACCGCCTTGCGCCGGATTCTCCCCTCATCGGTCGGGGTAGAGGCGGCGTCCACATCGGGGCGTACCCGCCGGTAGCCGGAGGAGCGGGGGAAGGCGCATTCAAGTGATGCGGGGAAAAGCCGTTCCCTTCCTAGTTCTTGTCTTCCTCGTCCTGGCGCTGGGGTTGCCCGTGTCCCGGGCGTCGGGGGCAGTGAAAAGCGAGGGATGGATCGCCGAATTGGTGATCAGGCTCCAGGGGATCCGGGCGGAGGCCGAACGGAAGGTCCAGGCCGCTGAAAGGGCGGCCGCGAAGGCCGATGAGATCGTCGCCCTGGCCAGGGAGGAAAACGATCCCGCGGCCGGGCAGGTGGCGGCAAGAGCCAGGGCCAACGCCCTCGCGGCCGGGGCGCGGTACCAGCGCGTCCGGGCCCGGGCAGAGGCCAGTCTGGAAAGTGCCGAGGGCCTTTCGGAACTTGTTTCGCGGGATTCGGCAGCCTCGAGGGGAGCCGGGATCCTGTTTCGCGAAGGGGATGTCCGGATCCGTCGTGAGTCCAATCCCCAGTGGCAGGAACCCGGACAAGCAGACAGGCTGCTAAGACCGGGGGACAGCATCCGGACCGGTAAGGGGGGCAGCGTGGAGCTCCGGCTGATGGCCGACGGTTCCCGTGTGGATGTGGGCCCCGAAACGTCTTTTAAAGTGGAGGACGAGGATACGGTTTGCCTCGATTTCGGAAAGGTCCTCTTCGATATCAGGAATTGGCTCGAAGGAAAGAAGAGGAGGTTCGAGGTCCGCACTCCCGCGGCCGTCTGCGCGGTCCGCGGCACCAGGTTCGGGGTTTTCACAGACCCTGGCGGCAAGAGCACCCTGTTCGTCCTGGAAGGGGAGGTTGAGTTTGCCGGTCCGGGCAGGAAAGGGGCAGTGGCCGTTTCAGGCAGCCGGAAGTCCATCCTCCTGCCGGGGGGCGAACCTTCTCCCCCGACGGAGTTTGATCCCGCCGAGATCCGCGATGCTTTCGAGCCCCATTCCCTTTGAATTTCAAAGGCAGGGGTCGGTTTCGGGATCGTTCTTTTCAAAAGTTTCCATTTTTCTTGACATAAATACACAGGTGTTTTAAGTTTATAACAAATACCGTTAGGGGCGCTCCAGTAGGGCTGAGAACGAACCCTTAGAACCTGACCTGGGTAATTCCAGCGTAGGGAAACGGCGGCAGGACATTAAAAGCTTGATTTTGTCATTTGACCGCTCCCGCGCTGGGAGCGGTTTTTGCGTTTCAGGGCCCGGCTGGTTAAGGGGGATGTGAGCCGCCTGGAACAAGGGGCGACAAGGATATCCGGTCCCGTGGGTGCCGTGCGGGAAAGGATAAAACAAAGGGGAAAATGGCAGCAAGGGACGCAAGACAGCTTTCGGATCATGAAAGGGAGCTCTTTTCCCGGAACATCCGCGTGCCGGAGATCGGGGAGGAAGGTCAGCTGGCCCTCCTCCGGAGCCGGGTCCTCGTGGTGGGCGCGGGAGGCCTTGGAAGCCCGGCCCTCCTTTATCTTGCCGCAGCCGGAATCGGGGAGATCGGGATCGCCGACGGTGATCGGGTGGAGGTTTCAAACCTGCAGAGGCAGGTTCTGCACAGGGCGCGGGACGTTGGCAGGCTGAAAACGGAGTCCGCCCGGGAGGCTCTTCTGGAGGTCCGGCCCGATCTGGATGTCGAGGTCTTTCCTTTCCGAATCGAACAGGGGAATGCCCCGGGGGTTTTGTCCGGATTTGATTTTATCATCGATGCCACGGACAGCTTCAGGTCCAAGCTGATCTTAAACGATGCGTGCGTCCAGACGTGCAGGCCCTTTTCCCATGCGGGAATCCGGGGTTTTTACGGGCAGGCGATGACGGTCCTGCCGGGGGAAAGCCCCTGCCTGCGATGCGTTTTCCCGGAGGCGCCGGAAAACGGGGAAGGTGGCGGGGAAGGGGTCCTCGCGTGCGTGGCAGGGATCCTGGGCTCCATTCAGGCCGCCGAGGCGGTGAAATATCTCCTGGGGACAGGGGACCTGCTCACAGGGAAAATCCTTACTTTCGACGGCGCTGCCATGCGATTCAGGGTCGTGGATCTGCAGCCGGAAAAGCGATGTGAAGTCTGCCGGGCGGCTTAAACTTGATGACCTCTCAAAGAGTCATCAACGCGCCCCGCGCGGGGCGCCCGGATCAAGGACTCGGGTTGTAAGTCCTTGATCCGTGAGGAATGGGAAAACGACGCTTTTCCCTGACCGTTTCGCAAAAAGTCCCGGATCGGACTTTTTGCGACGCTGTCAAACTTAAGGAGGTGGAAAAGGGAATGGATAAACCACTTGTCATTGGCGGGAAAAATTTTGCCTCGAGGCTTCTTATGGGAACGGGAAAGTTTTCGTCCTCTGAGGTTATGAGGGATGCCCTCGACGCGTCCGGGGCCCAGATCGTCACCGTTGCCCTGAGAAGGGTGGAACTGGAAAACCCCAGGGACAGCATCCTTTCCTATATCGACCGGGACCGCTACGTCCTGCTCCCCAACACGTCGGGAGCCCGGAACGCGGAGGAAGCGGTCCGGCTGGCGAGGTTGGCAAGGGCGGCCGGGACGGGTTCCTTTGTCAAGCTGGAGGTGACCCCCGACCCGAACTACCTTCTTCCGGATCCCGTCGAAACCCTCAAGGCCGCGGAAATCCTGGTCAAGGACGGTTTCACGGTTCTGCCCTACATCAACGCGGACCCGATCCTGGCCAAACGCCTGGAAGATCTCGGAACGGCCACCGTCATGCCCCTGGGTGCCCCAATCGGCACCAATCGTGGTCTTACGACGAGGGATGCGGTGGCGATCATCATTGAAATGGCGAGCGTTCCCGTGATTGTGGACGCGGGACTCGGGGCCCCTTCCCATGCCGCCGAGGCCATGGAGCTCGGGGCGGATGCGGTTCTGGTCAACACCGCAATCGCTGTGGCCGGGGATCCGGTGGCCATGGCGCGGGCTTTCAGGAAAGGGGTGGAGGCCGGGAGGCAGGCCTTCCTGGCCGGGATCGGCAAGCCCCGGCAGAAAGCGGAGGCATCCAGTCCGCTGACGGGTTTTTTGAGGTGAATCATGACCTTTTATGATGAGTTTGCGAAATACGGCTGGGATGCGGTCCGGCAGGATGTCTACAGCCGGGGAGAGGACGATGTCCTCCGGGCTCTGCGGTCCGATGGATGCGACCTGACAGGGTTGGTCAGCCTTCTCTCCCCCGCGGCCGATTCCCGGCTGGAGGATATCGCGGTTCGGGCCCAGGCCCTGACCGAGAGGCGGTTCGGCCGGGTCATCAGTCTTTATGCGCCCCTCTATCTTTCCAGCAAATGCTGCAACTCCTGCGCTTATTGCAGCTTTCAGGCAGCGAATCCCATCGACAGGGTGACCCTGACCCCCGCCGAGGTGGAGGCGGAGGGAAAATGGCTGCGGAAACAGGGTTTCCGGCACATCCTCCTCGTCTCTGGGGAGGACCGGTCCTCTGCCGGGATGGGGTATCTCAGTCGGGTGGTTTCCGGATTAAGGCCCGTGTTTGACTCCATCACCATCGAGATCTATCCCATGGAGACGGGGGAATATGAGAGGCTCGGATTCCTGGGGGTTGATGGTCTGGCTGTATATCAGGAAACCTACAATCGGGACCGGTACGCCGAGGTGCACAGGGCGGGGCCCAAAAAGG
>JAFGWO010000065.1 GCA_016937135.1 Pseudomonadota bacterium | reverse complement strand
TTTGTTCCTAAAAGCCCTTTTGCGGGGGTGGTGGACTACGTGGCGGTCCTTTCGGCGGGGATCTGCATGGGCTTCGGGGCTGTGGGGGCCTCCCTTGGGTCCGGCATAGCTACGGCTTCCGTATTCCTGGGCGTCAGGCATCACCCCGATACCGAAAAGGCATTCGGACCCCTGACCGTCGTCATGATGCTCGGGGTGGCTGTGGCGCACGCCTCCTGCATCTATGCCCTTATCGTGTCCCTGTCCCTTATGGCCATCGCCAGGTGAGGGAGACGGGAGGGCGTCTGTTGTGGCAGTCGGGTGAAGTCTTTCACCCTCAGACAAGGGTTTTGATTTATAAAGAAAAGGGAAAACATCGGGAAAACGTTATTCAAGGAGGAAAAAATGGAAATCACGGGAGCTCAACTGATCCGGGCGGCAGCCCTCCTGGGAGCCGGGTTCTGCATGGGCCTTGGCGCTATCGGACCGGGGATCGGCGAGGGTTTCTGCGCGGGGAAGGCCTGCGAGGCCATCGGGAGAAACCCCACCAACGCCGGCCTTCTGACCAGGACCATGCTGGTGGGACAGGCGGTTTCCGAATCCACCGGGATCTATTCCCTCGTGATCGCGCTCCTTCTGATTTTTGTGGTGAAAATCTGAGGACCAGCCGGATTCCGGATCACCGCGGGATTGGAGCGAAAAGAGTTGACAGGTTCGCGTTGTTTTTTTAACGTGAGGGGCGCTTCGCTTGTGCGGCGGGAATTTTTCTGATGAGGAGGAGAAAGACGCCTTGATCAATCTGAATTTTACCCTTGTCATCCAGCTCGTGAACTTCCTGATCCTCCTGGTGGTCCTCAATTTCCTTCTGTTCAAGCCCATCCTGAGGGTCATCGACGAGAGGGAAAAAGTCCTGAAGGAATCCAACGAGATCAAGGAGAAGTTCACGGTCATGGCGGACGAGGGGATCTCCCGCTACGAAAGGAAACTCCTGGAGGCCAAGCAGGAAGCGATGGCCGTCCGGATGAGCCTCCGGAATGAAGTCATGACGGATTTCAGAAAAAAAGTCTTTCAGGCCAAGGAGAAAGGTCTGGAAGAGTTCGAGGTGGCGCGCAGGGAAATCTCCAGAGAAGCCGAAAAATCCCGGGTTGTCCTGAAAAAACAGGCCGATGAGCTCGGGGCCCTGATCGCGAGCCGACTGGCCGGGAGGGAAATGTGAGAAGGCCATTCGGGAAAGGGTGGGCCCGGAAGGGTTTCGGGGGCGCCTGCGGGATCCTTTTTGTGACCGTTCCCTGCCTTTGTTTTGCCTCGACCGCGGGCGGCGAAGGGGGAGGGAAAGCCGTTTTCGATCTCGTCATGAGAACGGTCAATTTCCTCATCCTGGTGGGGGTCCTTGTTCACTTTGCCCGAAAACCCGTGGCCAAAGCCATCCGCGGCAGCATCGAATCCGTCCGGAAAGCCCTCAAAGACGCTGAGGAATCCCGCGTCAGGGCCGAAGCCAGAATGAAGGAAGCCGAGGAACGCCTTGCCAGGATGGACCAGGAAGTCGCCCAGCTTCTGGAGGGCGCCCGGAAGGAGGGCGAGGTGGAGAGGGAACGGATCCTCGCCCAGGCCGAAGAAGCGGTGGAGAAGATAAGCAGGGAAATGGCGTTTGCCACCGAGCAGGAACTAAAGAAATCAAAGGAAATGTTAAAGGCCTACGCTGCCGATGCGGCCGTGGCCCTTGCGGAACAGATCCTGCGCGAAAAGGTCACCCCGCAGGATCATCGCCGATTCATCTCCGACTACCTCGAAAAACTGGAGACCAAGCATTGATCGGATTAGTGCTGGCCCGCCGCTACGCCAAAGCCCTGATCGACCTTGCCGAGGATGCGGGAAAGATCCCGGGCGTGAGGGAGGAACTGGCCTGGATGGACGCCGTGTTCGGTTCCAGTCAGGAACTCGTCAACCTGTTCATGGACCCGACGGTCCCCTTCGCCCAGAAAAAGAAGGTTCTTGAAGACCTTTTTGAGCAGGGAGAGATCGGGGATCTGACCCGGCGGTTTGTGACCCTTCTGCTCGACAAGAACCGCCTCGACGGCATCTCCGAAATCATGGAGGCCTACGGTGTTTACGCCGATGAACGGGAGCACAGGCTAAGGGCGCGGGTCTACAGCGCGGTGCCCCTCGAGGATGAGGAAGTGGACCGGTTCCGGAAAATCCTTTCGGGGATGTCCGGGAAGGAAGTGGTCCTGGACGTCCATGTGGATGAGGATCTGGTCGGCGGGGTCGTCACCCGGCTGGGGGGCGAGGTTTACGACGGGAGCCTGAAGAATCAGTTGCAGCTGATTAAGGAAAATCTCAGCAAAGGGAGATAGTCTACGATGCAGATCAGGGCTGAAGAAATAACCGAGATCATCAAAAGACAGATCGAGGGTTTTGAAAAGAGCATCGATGTCAAGGAAACGGGGATCGTTCTCTCAACAGGCGACGGCATCGCCCGCGTCCATGGCCTGGAAAACGCCATGGCCGGGGAACTGGTTGAGCTTCCAGGGGAAGTTTTCGGGATGATCCTGAACCTTGAGGAGGACAACGTGGGGATCGTCCTCCTTGGGGAGTACTATCGCATCAAGGAAGGGGATATCGTCAAAAGGACCGGGCGGATCGTGGAGGTGCCCGTGGGCCGGGGCATGCTCGGGCGCGTGGTCAACCCCCTGGGCCAGCCCGTGGACGGGAAGGGCCCCATCGAGACGGATACGACCCGACTGGTGGAGGTCATCGCGCCGGGCATCGTCCGCCGCCAGCCGGTCAAGGAGCCCCTGCAGACCGGCCTTAAGGCAATCGATTCCATGATTCCCATCGGCCGCGGACAGCGCGAGCTCATCATTGGCGACCGCCA
>JAFGWO010000006.1 GCA_016937135.1 Pseudomonadota bacterium | reverse complement strand
GGATCTGGCTGATCTGTTCGGAAACGATCCCTAGCATGAAGATGATGAGGGAGGAAACGAAGAGGAGCATGGACATGTTGGTGAAGCGGTGGATAGTCGTAAAGGTATAAATGTAATAGATGCAGCCTACCAGGAAAAGAAAGGCGCTCACAGGCAGGAAAACCCGGAAAGGGGAGTAGATTGTGGCGACCCGTGTGATGATGAGGAAGAACCGGGTCCCGTCGATGAAGGGCCTGATCTTGCTCCGGCTTTGGCCGCTCCTTTTTGCTGCCTCGATAGGCACGTATTTGATCGTGAGGCCCGAACGGAGATAGGACATGGTGATGGTTGTCGGGTACGAGAATGTGTTCGGGAGCAGGTAGAGGTGCCGCATCGCGATGGCTTTTCGGGTGGCCCTGAACCCCGAGGTGAGGTCGAGTATTTTCCTCTTGGAAACGTAGGAGGCCAGCCAGTTGTAGATCGTGTTTGCGAGGAGACGGTGGACCCCCGCGTGGCTTGAGGCTGTACGGGCCCCAACAGCCATGTCATGGTCTTCAAGGGCTTCGAGAAACTGCGGGATCGCTTCCGGGGAGTGCTGGCCGTCGCCGTCCATCATGACCACGATCTCCCCCTGGGCGGCGCGTATTCCGGTTTTTACCGAGGCCCCGTTCCCGATGTTGTAGGGGTGGGTGATGACCCTGGCCCCGGCGGATCTGGCATTTTTCCCCGTGCTGTCCGTGGAGGCGTCGTCGACGACGAGGATTTCCCAGGACTCCTCGCGGGATTCCATGACCCTCCGGATCCCGTCAATGAGCGGGCCAATGCTGCCCTCCTCGTTGCGGCAGGGGATGATGAAGGAGACGCTTACCGGAGTTTTTTCACCTGGCACTGGGAAATGTGGCCCCTTTCTCCCGAATGGAGGAACGTGAAGCAGAATAACCGCAAGTAACCAGAAGGGTCAATCGGGAATTGAGCCCTCGACCCTTCGCCACATTCATGGAAGGCAGGCTCAGGCCAGGGAGTTGAGGATTGAGGAGTTTAGCGGAACATTACACATGTGTACTTCCTAAGGCGCTGCGGTAATTGGTACCAGGTGATTCGTTTTTTTCATTAACGGGTCACCAGTCCCCGACTCTGGTCTCTGGCCTCTGGACTCTGGACTGTGTTTTCCCATTGGACCTAGGACGTTTTACCTGGGATCGGTTCGCGATGACAGCGTTTGTCCGAGGGAGAGCTACTTTAAACGATAAACGATGAGCGATCCTTTCTCTTTTCTCTGGACTCTGGACTCTGGACTGTCTTTCCCCTTGGACGTTCGACGTTCGACGTTTGTCGTTGGACGTTCCCTAAAGCAAAATCTCCATGTCCTCCATTTTCCGGATGATTGTCAGCGCCGCTTCCTCCAGGTTCTGGGACTCCTGGAAGTCGAGGTCGGTTTTTTCCGGCAGGCCCCCTTTTCCGAAGGCCATGTGGACGGTGATGATCTTGTGGGGATGGAGGAGCTCCCGGATGGGCTGATGGTCCGCCAGGGCGAAGGTGTTGGTGGTGGAGACCACGATCATGCCGCACCGCAAGAGGACCTGGGCCACCTCGGAAAACCGCCTGACCATCTCCATCTTGTCGGTCTCGGACAGATCCCGGCCCAGGACCATCTGGATGTTCTTGGCATCCAGGAGATAGACGTGCCTGCCCCCCGAAAAGAGCTTTCTTTCCAGGATCCGCCCCAGCCGGGCCTTCCCGGTCCCCTTTTCCCCGGTGAATAGGATGAGGCCCGGGTTGTGGCCGTACCGGATCACCCGTTCGCTCTGCTTGACTTCACCCTTGCGCCAGAGGAAATCGCGGTGTCTGGCCTCCTGGCGGAACCCCTGGAACTCGTCCTCCAGCGGCTCCATGATGATCCCGCCCCCGCTTACATCGTACCCGTCGACGATGACGAAACGTCCCGTCACCTCGATGTCCGAATACCGGTCCAGGGCGATGGGGTGCTTGGTCTGGATGGTGACCTCGGCGACCCCATACCGCGGGATCTCCCCTTTGGACGGGGCGTTCTGGAGGGTCTGCGCGTCGATGGAATGATGGATCTGTGTGACCCTCATCTCCTCTTCCCGGGTAGCGAGACGAAGGAGGTAGCTCGCGTTTTCCCTGAGGGGGGCCATCCCCATCCAGAAGACGTTGGCCCGGAAAAGGGAGGTCACTTCGGGAGCATTCTCCGCCAGGGACGCGATCTCGCCCCTTTCGACGAATATTTGTTCGTCCAGGGTAAACCCCGTGGACCATCCGGCCGAAACGGAGGAGGGCGGAACGGGGACGTTAAAGGTTTCGATGGTTTTGATCTGGGCCGTCTTGTTCGATGGGGAGAAAACGAGGTGATCCCCGATGCTCAAGGTCCCGGCGGCGACCCGGCCCACGATGATCCTTCGCTCATCGAATTTGTAGACATCCTGGACGGGAAAACGCAGGGGAAGATCGGCGCGGGGAGGGAGTTTTTCGAATCTCTCCAGGGCCCCGAGGACGGTGGGGCCGTCATACCAGGGCATCTTCGCCGAGGGCTCGACTACGTTGTCCCCCTCCCGGGCGGAGGCCGGCACGAAGTGCCTCGCGTTGACGTCCAGGCTTTTAAGGTAGGTGGAAAATTCCTTCTCGATCTCGCGGAAACGTTTCTCGTCGTATCCCAGAAGGTCCATCTTGTTCACGACGACAGCCACCTGCCGGATTCCCAAAAGGCTCAGCATGTAGCCGTGCTGCCTTGACTGCTGCCGAATCCCCTCCGCGGCGTCGATGACCAGGACCGCGGCATCGGCCCTCGCGGCGCCGGAGATCATGTTCTTTAAAAATTCCTTGTGGCCGGGAGCGTCGATGATGATGTATTCCCGGTTCTTCCAGTTGAAAAACGTCCTGGCGGTGTCGATGGTGATGCCCTGCTGTTGTTCCTCCAGGAAGGCGTCGAAGAGGAAGGCGTATTCGAATTCCTTCCCCTGCTGACGGCAGATGTCCTGGACCTTTTCCACATGGCCTTCCGGGATGGATCCCGTATCGGCGTAGATCCGCCCAAGCAGGGTGGATTTGCCGTGATCCACGTGCCCGACGAAGACGATCTGGAAGTTTTCCCTCTGGTTGTTTTCCGGTTCGGTTGAAAAGTGGTCCGCGGCCGTCATCACATGTACCCGCCTTTTCGCAGGATCTCCATCCCCCTGTTGGCATCCTGGGCGCGCCCGGCCCGTTCGGGGACCTTGGTTTTTCTGAGCTCCTCGATTATTTCCGGGATCGTTTTCGCCGTGGATTTGATCTTCCCCGTGCAGGGATAACACCCCAGGCTGCGGTAGCGGGTCCCGTCGCCCTGGTCGAAATACAGGTCCACGACCCGCACCTTTTCGCGGTGGATATACTCCCAGACGTTGATCTCGGTCCAGTCCAGGAGCGGGTGGATCCTGACGTGTGTCCCGGGGGCGAACCGGGTCTTGAACTGGTCCCATAGCTCGGGGGGCTGTTCCCGGAAATCCCAGTCGTTGTATTTGTCCCTGGCGGAAAAATACCGCTCCTTGGCCCTCGTCCCTTCTTCGTCCGCCCGAACTCCCGCGATCACCCCGGTGTACTGCTTTTCCTTCAGGGCCAGCTCGAGGCCGACCGTTTTAAGGGCTGTGCAGCATTCGATCCGCCCCCTTTCCGGACCCATCCCCTCGGCGAGGGCCTTTTCGTTCCGGGCCACCACAATCTCCAGATTCCATTCCCTGGCCAGTTTGTCCCTCCAGGTGATCATCTCGGGAATCTTGAAGGATGTGTCGATGAAGACAAGGGGAAAGGGGACGTGGCCGAAAAAAGCCTTCCGGGCCAGCCAGAGCAAAACTGTGGAGTCTTTTCCGACCGACCAGAGCATGCACAGGTTGCCGAAATTCTTGTAGGCCTCCCTGAGGATATAGATGGACTGGTTCTCGAGGCGTTCCAGGTGGTCCATAAAAGGTTTCTCCTGATTTTTTGATCAAGTGACTGGTGATTCGTGTCTGGTTACTGGAAAGGACCTGAAAAAACTCCAACCAGGCAGACTCACCGCTTTCCAATCACCAATCACCAATTACCAATCACTCATTTTTTATAATTCCTGCTTCTTCCAGCATCCCGATGATCCTTTCAGCGCAATCATCCGGGGATAGTTTTTCCGTGTCAAGGATCAGTTCCGGGTTTTCCGGTTCCTCGTAGGGGCTGTCGATGCCCGTGAATTCCCGGATCGCTCCCCCTCGGGCGCGGGCGTAGAGTCTTTTAGGGTCCCTCGCCTCGCAAAGCTCCAAAGGACAGCGGACGAAGACTTCGAAAAATTCCCCCTCTTCAAAGAGACTCCGGGCCTTTTGCCGGTCTTTCTCAAAGGGAGAAATGAAGGCTGTCAGGACGACCATCCCTGCCAGGGTGAAAAGGCGGGAGACCTCGGAGATCCTTCGAATGTTTTCCCCGCGGTCCCCTTCGGTAAACCCCAGGTCCGCATTAAGCCCGTCCCTGACGTTGTCCCCGTCAAGAACGAAGGAATGGACCCCCCGTTCCGCCAGGCGTTTTTCAACCTCGTGGGCGATGGTCGATTTACCGGATCCCGAAAGGCCCGTCAACCACACAACGCCAGCGCCGTGCCCTAAGATCCTTCGCCGGTCGGC
>JAFGWO010000005.1 GCA_016937135.1 Pseudomonadota bacterium | reverse complement strand
TTCGAACCACGCATTCCCCTGGCTGAAAGAGTGGACGAGCATCAGGGCGTTTTTCGCGTGGAAACTCCGGGCCAGGATCAGGGCGGAGGCAGTCCTATGGACCAGCTGGTAACGGATATCCGGGTGACTTTTCAGGTTGACATTCAGAAGGCCCGAGAGAAACTGCAGTCTTTCCTTTTTCCCTTCACTATCTTCCTTGAACCATTCTCCCAAGGTTGGTCCGAACATCTCGTCGACTTTTCCTTCTACAGCGATGGTGACCAGGCTTTTGGAGTTCCCGGCAAGCACGAAAATGTCGTTCTGGGAAGCTCTCTTACCGCCTGGGAGGGGGACCTTGTATTCCGGGAGGGCCAGGAGCAGTTCCAGGTCCTCCAAGGCCAGACATTTGGATCGCTGAAAAAGCTCCCTGACCTCTTTCGGGAAGCCCTTTGCCTCCTCCCAGGAATGGGCGAGGGATCGAGCCGAGAACCCTTTCTTCCACTGTTTTCCCGGCTCCGCCAGAAAGCCCTTCCAGTCGTTCGCCCCTTTTGTGGGGACATAAAATCCAGTCACAAAGGTCTCCGTTCATGCACTTGAAAAGGCCGTATAAAGTCAATATTGGGATGTAAGGGTCCTCGCCCCTGGTTCGCCGCTACAAATAGTCAGCGCCCTGCAGCAACCCATTCACTCCCGTTTTTCAGCCACTTATCCGAAAATTTTTGCCTTTTCGAAACAGCATGCGCAGGCGGCATGAGAAAGGAATGCAGTTTCGCGCAAACCTCGGGCAATGATATGTTTTCCGAAGGGATTTCATTTCTTCGGAGAAAAGCCGCCCATTGACCCTGCTTTTCCCGATCATCGTGGAATACGGGTGTGAAAGCGACGGGAACTTCTGGGGGAATTTCCATTTTCCTTGCCTTGAATGTCGCTTTGATGGCTCTTGATAAAATGAAGCCATTAAAATCAAAAATACATGCCATGTGGTGAAGGTCAAAAAAGTCCTTCATACGACTGTTTGCCATCCCCAGATATACGATGGCCTGAAATTTTTCAGCCACCACTGTTTCCGGAGGATAAGCGGCGAGTTTAGGTGGTGGAAATTCAAGCATGGTCGGATACTCAATTGATTTGGGTTTGGGAAACACGGCATCCCCGAACCCTACATCGACCTGAATACCCCGAATCCGGGCGCCTGCAAGATTGGCCTCTATTCGAACTCTTTGTCCGTGATACTCTTGGGCTTCCCTTATCTCTTCAACCCGGACACTTTCGGGCATGAAAATCAAGCCGTCCGGCTGGACCTCTAATCGGCACAGATTTTTAAAGATCATATCCAGTCTTTCGCGCGATGGGATTCCCTTTCCCATGAGGTCCATATCCCGGGTCGCTCTATAGGGCGGTCCTCCCCAGACGTCAAAGAGCATGGCCCCTTTCAGGATAAAGGCGTCAGCGTATCTGGAGACGCTTATCCTGTACATCAGACGCTCCAAAGCATATCGGAGGAGGGTTAGATTGAAATCTTCCTTTTTGACGCGAGCCCGATTGAGAAGTCTGGCCCTGACGGACGCGGGAAGATCGGCTGGGGTTTTATCGTTCACAGAAGAGACTCAAGGTAGGGTTGGATAATTTTAGCTACCCTGCAGATCCGGGCGTATTTCCAGATCTGGTCTGCCGTGGCCTTCCGTTCTTTCAGGCAGTCCTTCAGGGCTTCCACCGCGACATCCATCCCTATCTTGTTGCGGAACTTGAAACAATCGGCCACCGTCTTGGCGGGGTTATAGATATGGGTTGTAACTCCCTCAACCTCTATCGTATCGATTCCCGAGGTAAAGGAATCTCCGGAAAACCATAAAATTTTAACCGGGAGATCACCAACCTTGGGTTTTCGTGTCTTTGACTCCACGGCTATCCAGACCCGGTGAGGAATTTGGGTCGTCAGCCCGTGATACTGCAGCGCCGAGAGAAGGCAGACCACACCTGAGGGAATACGTTTGGAAACTTCAGCAATCGACCGGTTGGCGGTGGGCTCGGAATCAGGAAGGGTGTAAAGCCCACGGCTGGCGCGAACCAGTTGGCCGCGCTCGTAAAGTCTGGTTACCCAGCGCCTATCGATTCCAACAGCATCGAGATCCCTCGGCCGCAGAATTCCTTTTTCCTTCGCGAGATGAAGGATTTTCTCAGAAGTGGAAAGGGGCATGTTCTGTCCTGTAATGTCGGTATATTTTCATAAGTACCTGCATTATAGGACATGCTAATGGTGTTTTCAAGGAATGATTCATCCGGCCAACTCTTTCAATTTCTTCAAAATGTGAATCATTCCTTCAGTATCCATCTTGCAGTACTCTTCCATGGCCCGGCGGACAGCCTTTACCTCCTCTTTGTCGGTGTCATTGAAGGTAATCCGGATGAATTCGTAGCCCGTTTCCTCACCGCCCATGTCAATGCCCTCGTAATTCAGCCCCGTCAGGGCGGGCAATACCGCTTTCATCGAGGCGCTGCCATGCTGGGACGGGTGGTACACAGCGAAGGACTGGAAGGGAATGAGAAGATCTACGATCCTCGCATTGACATCCTGCACCCACCCCCCGCAGGAGGGATCGAACCCGGCGAGATCCCGGAGCCTTCCCTTCTCGAAGGAGGCGTTGTAGGCCAGGATCGACCCCTCACGAGGTATGGCGCTTTTAAGGGCCTCGAGGAGGGGCGGTCGCGGATCGTCCTTTCCCTCCGCCAGAAACGAGAAGTGGACGGGTTCCCCTCCCGGCCTGTCGATAACATGGAGCGAGAACTGGAAGGGGACGTTCTGGTAGGGCCGCGTCCCGTTGTAAAGGGGCACCGCCGTGCCCAGGGTCTCGAAGTCGAGGAAAGAAAGAGGGTAGCGCAGCTGGTTCAGGAAACTTCTGACCTGCCGGGGATCGACGAATGCCTGCCCGGACCGGACGGCCTCGACCTGAATCCGCTGTTTTTCCCCCAGGTAAACGCCATCATGCAGGTCCTTCAGATCCTCGATGCCTCGTGCGAGCAGCTCGAAGCCCAGCCTTCTGCCGGAGTACAGCGTGAGAGGATGATGCTCCGGTAGGTCCTTCCAGCAGACGGGGCACAGGTCGCACTCCCGGATCTCCAGGCAGTGAGGACCCACTGCCACCTCCGGGCACTCCTTCGCCCGAATGACCTGGAGCATCCGCCCGAGGTCATCCTCGACCCTGTCCACGAATCCGTCCACGTCGGCCGTCACATCCGCAGCGGTCAGAAGGCCCCCGGGATCGACTTCCCCCTGCCGCACATACCGGTTGTTCAGGTGCATGAGGTAGCAGTTCCGGACCTTCAGGCCGCTTCCTTCGACTGCGTACCGCTGGGTGGCGACGTCGGCAAGGTGCTTTTGCGGAGAGTAGCCTGTGGTGCTCTTGACCTCGTAGATATCCCATTCGTCTCTGCCCACGGGATTCAGGATGTCCACCTTCACGTAGGCAGACCCGTGGACGAATCCGGCCTCGTAGATGGGGATGCGCCGGCCCAGCAGAGCCTGCGTCGCCGGCACGACGTCTTCCGCCAGGTATTTTCCAGGAGCGGCCTCCACGCCTTCCGGGAAGAGGCGGGTGGCCAGCGCCCCCACCTCATGCCCCTGGGTGAACCTCCCCTGGAGGGCCCTGCCCGGCGCGGGGATCAGGTCTTTGGCGTTGTACGTGCACCAGAGAAGCTTGTCGCAGCGAAGCCCGGCCATGTAGCGGGACTTGGAGATGAGGATGTCCTGGGAATTCATCGCTGCCGCCTCCGGTTTCTGAGAGCTTTTTCCAGTCTCAGTTTAAACGCTTCGTCGGCCCTCGCAACAACCGCCTCGATCTCCTCCCCGCGCATCCGGGGCTCAAATCCTGGGCTGTCGAAAAGTTCTCCCTGGTTTTCCTTTAATCCCTCGAATAAATCGGGCTGGCTGCCTCCTTTTTTGCCTGGCGCCCAGCCCGCCCACAAGAACCGGCAGATGGCTTCCTTGACCAGTGCTTCGACGGCGTTCCACGTCATGGGGTCGTGCATCAGTTCGTGGGCTTCCGTGACCAGGCGACCAAGCTCCTCCCGGCTCTTTCCCGTTTCCAGCATCAGGGACAGGGCTTTGATGACGTCATCATCGGAGCCGGCAGCCCGGCTCAAGGGTTCCTTCCGGTAGCGGGACACCGCAACAGGTCCGGCGAGAGCCAAGATGATCTCCTTTTCGATGGCGGTATTTTTTTCAGGATCCGATTCTCCGGCAAGAGGGTCTTCCCAGAACACGGCTGCATCGTAATCATCGTCGGGGATGAGGGACATGCCGAGGATCTTGAGCCCGAGTCGGATTCCGGCGACGGCGTGGCCCGCTTCGTGATAGGCCGTTTCCAGAAGTATTTCGAGTGTTTTAAGTTTCATGGGTGGGGTGTTTCCTCCTGGGCAGATCCTGGCTCCTCACCGCGAGTCTGTATTTTTCTTTCCCGTCCTTCCCCGTGTCCCGGTTAAAAACAGGGAAGGGGAGCCCCGCAAGGGACTCCCCCCCCCCACCCCCCCCCCACCCCCG
>JAFGWO010000064.1 GCA_016937135.1 Pseudomonadota bacterium | reverse complement strand
GTGGGCGATGGTCGATTTACCGGATCCCGAAAGGCCCGTCAACCACACAACGCCAGCGCCGTGCCCTAAGATCCTTCGCCGGTCGGCCGGGGTGACCAGGCTCTGATGCGGCGTGATGTTCGGCTGTTTCATAGCAATGAGGCCCCGCAAAACCGGTCAGGTTTGACGTTTGACGTTTGAACGTTCAGCGGGGAAGGGGAGCAGAAACCGGTTGGCTCAGTGACATCGTGCATAGTGCAGGGTAACCCTTCACCAGAGATATTACCATATCCGTTTCCCTCTTCCTCCTTCATCCTTC
The DNA here is from genome assembly GCA_016937135.1 of Pseudomonadota bacterium. Taxonomy (GTDB): domain Bacteria; phylum BMS3Abin14; class BMS3Abin14; order BMS3Abin14; family BMS3Abin14; genus JAFGWO01. The sequence goes on along the minus strand of JAFGWO010000064.1, from coordinate 2,686 downwards.
CTCCTTCTTCCTTCTGCTCCTAAAACTTCCACACCAGTGGGATGACCACAAGGGCCACGAGCATGAAAAGGAAGTTTAAGGGCAGGCCCACCCTCATGAAATCCCTGAACCTGTAGCTTCCTGGGCCGTATACCATCATGTTGGTCTGATAGCCGAAGGGCGTCGAGAAGGCGGCCGAAGCCCCGATGGCAACGGCGATGACGAAAGGCATGGGATCGGCCCCGACCTGGCTGGCTGCGGAAATGGCGATGGGAAAGGCAAGGGCGGCCGCGGCGTTGTTGGTGATCACCTCCGTCATGGTGGATGTAATGAAATACACGGCTCCAAGTAAACCCAGGGGGCCAAGGCCGTGGACCGCGTTGATGATCCCGTGGGCGATCAGGGCGGCCGCGCCGGTTTTGTCCATGGCCTTGCTGATCCCGAAGGCGCAGGCGATGACGATGAGGACGTTCCATTCGATGGATTTCCTGGCCTCCGCCGGTGTGACGGTCCCAGTGAGCATCAGGATCGATGCGGCCAAAATGGCCGCATTGAAGATGGGCATGACGCCCGCCCCGGCGAGGACGACCATGCCGGTCAGACAGGCGAGGGAGATGAGGGATTTTTTCCGGTCCAGGGCCGGCATCGTGGTCCCCGCGGAGATCATGTAGAAATCCCTCGACCGGTTCCAGGTCTTGAAGAAATCATTGTTGACCAGGAGCAGGAGGGTGTCCCCTGCCCGGAGGGTGATGTTGCCCACCTTGTCCACCACGCGCTCGCCGGAACGGTGAACCGAGAGGACCACGGCCCCGTAATGGGCGCGGAAATTCCCTTCCTTGATGGTCCGTCCGAGCATGGGGGACATCCGCGAAACGACGGCCTCAACAACCCTTGCCTGCCCGCTTCGCCTCAGGTCGTGGTAGAGGCGGGGTTCGTCGACCGGGATGAGATTCTCAATTTTCTGGAGCTGGACGATGGAATTGACCATGCCGGTGAAGAGGAGGCGGTCGTGGAGGCGCAGGCGGTCCGACGGGGTCACAGGGGCGATGCTCTCCTCATCGCGGTAAATTTCCGCGAGGAAAAGGCCCTGGAGGTTTCTAAGACCTGCATCCGCGACGTTTTTCCCGATGAGGGGGCAGCCGGCCCGGATCTCCATTTCCACCAGGTATTCGCGGCCGCTCTCTAAAAGGTCATCCACCGGGCCCTTGTGATCCGGAAGGAGGCGATGCCCGACCAGCGACAGATAGGCGATCCCGGCAAGGGCGGCCGGCACTCCGACCCAGGCCAGTTCAAAAAAGGTGAGGGACCTTCCCATTTCCTGCTGGAGGAGTCCGTTGACCACCAGGTTGGTTGATGTGCCGATGAGGGTGCAGACCCCTCCGAAGATGGAGGCATAGGAGAGGGGAATCAGGAACTTTGAGGGTGAGAGTCCCCTGGCCCTTGCCCAGTCCCTTATGGCCGGGGCGAACATGGCCACGATGGGCGTGTTGTTGAGGAAGGCCGAAAGGGCCGCCGTCGGGAGGGTCATGCGCAGGATCGAGCGCCTCAGGCCGTCCCCCCTTCCCATGACTCTGGCTGCGGCGGATTCCAGGATTCCGGAGGATTGCGCGGCGTAGGCGACGATGAAAAGGATGGCCACCGTCAGCATCCCCTTGTTGGAAAAGCCATAGAACGCCTCTTCAGGGGTCAGGATGCCTCCCAGGAAAAGGGCGGCAAGGCTTACAAAGAGGATGACATCAGGGGCGAGGATCTCCAGGGCCAGGGCAATCAGCATCCCCAGGACGATGAGGAGGGTTAATATGGCGGGTCCGGTCATGACGCTCCCGGTTCTTTCTGGAAAAGCCGGCTGATTCGGGGGGAAGGATATACAGCGGGAGGGAAACGGTCAAGGGAAATGGGAAAGGAAAGCCGGAAGGGGGAAAAACTCGTAAGGGGGTAGGGGGGTGGGGGCGTAAAGGCGTAGAAGAGGGGACGACAGGACGACTAAACGACGGGACGAACCAACGACCAAACGACGGGACGACGGCAACTATCTGTGCGAATTCAAGTGGGAGGCCGCTCGTATCGCAAGACCGCAAAGAAAGATCCTTAAATCTGAATTAAAAGGGACCCGGCTTTGTCCTCAGGACTGCGCCGAGGCAAGTGGAGGGGATGGGGGGGAAGGTCCCGGGTCCCACGGAGTTTTTCAATCACCGATCACAAATCACCAATCACTTTTCCTCACGCCCCTATGCCCACACGCATCCACCCCCTCACTTTATTATGATGTTTTGCCTGGGGACCCTGCCCCCGACGAAATGGCCCAGGACCGTGGCGGCAACGAAGAGGGGGATGTAAGCCCCTGGAAAGCCTCCCCAAACCCTCGTGAAGATGACGAAGGGGATCGCGAGATGGATTGAGAGCCACCAACGTAGGGAGTAACGGCGGCAGCGTGCCCGCCAAGCCCCGAAGGGAAGGGTGAAGAGGAACGTCGCGGCCAGAAGGCCTGCCAGCAGAAAGGCGCTTTGGTGGGAAAAATCCATGGGCGGCCCTTTTAGCAGAGGACCGCGGGAGGGTCAAGGAGCCCTTTAGCCATGGCATGCCTCACCGCTGAATATCATTGATGATTCCGTCCATCCTGAATGCTTCCCTGGTTTGCCTTTCCCCTTCGAGGATGTCCCTGGCTTTTACATAGGAGGGAAGAAAATCCAGTCCGCTTTCCTCGAGG
>JAFGWO010000063.1 GCA_016937135.1 Pseudomonadota bacterium | reverse complement strand
TCTGTCTTTGCTGATTTTCCGCGGAGGGGCCATCCGGGCCATGAACAGGATCCGGGAAAGGGCCGGGAGGGAACCACTTCGGGAACCGGGGGGGAGATGAGACGATGGGGCGAGGGGGCGACGGGAAGACTAAGCGACCGAACGACTGAATGACTGGGCGACGGAGCGACTGGACGAAAAGGCCTCAAGGTCATGCCAGGTCGTCCTTTCGCTTGCTCGTCCTTTCGTTATGTCGTTCTGTCGTCGGTTTCCATCTCCTCACTCCCCTTCGATCTTCCCCCGAAGGGATTTGAGTTTTCCCCGTCGTTTTTTGGCCGTCAGTTCCCTTTGGCGCACCGCGGCGGGTTTAACCGTCGGGACCCTTTTCCTCCTCCTGGCGGCCTTTTTCCTCTGGACGATCCTTGCCGCAAGCCTTTCCAGCGCGTCATAAAGGTTTCTGTGCTGGGAACGATGCCGGCTTCCGATCACGACGATCCCGGTGGGCCGGTGCTTCAGGCGTACCGCGGAATCGGTGACGTTTCTGTGCTGCCCGCCAGGCCCTGAGGCCCGGAAAGCCTTGATTTCACATTCTCCCTTGAGCTTTTCCAGGTCCATCAAAGACAGGGGAATGGCTTGCGGCGGCCATCCGCAGCAGGGCGTGTAATTTGCTCCATGGCGGGCAAAATGGGCGCCTCAGGCCCTTACCTCTTCTGGCCCTTCTGGCCGCATCCGCCCAGTCGGCAGGTGTTGATGCCAAGGACCGTATAGGCAAAACAGTAGGCCGACACCGCCGTGGCGGCCATGATGAACGCGCCGATCCCGAATATGACGGCCCAGAATCCGCCAACCCGACCGGCGAAAACGAGATAAGCGAGGATTACAGCGACGCATCCCCTGAAGATCCTGTCCCAATTGCCAACATTGCGCTTCATGGCCTGCCTCCCTGGGCTAAAGTGATCTCTCACATCCATCCTTTTTAAGGGACAAAAAAGACGCAGGAAAAAAATGCCGGGCGATGCCTCCCCCGGCGCCGCGCCATGGGACGGCCCGGGAGCCTCCGGATACTTTACCCGGCCCCCGCCCTTTGTCCCGAATCCTGCCTTTTTCCTTCAACCCTTTTTTTCAAGACCTCGTTGAACATCTCGAATCCAAGACTCGTCTGCTGCCCGAGGGAGCGCGGGAGGAAAAAAGCAAGAAAACCCGTGAAAACCTCCGACTGGGTCAATCGGCAGGTCTCCCCACCATGGTCCTCAATGACGAAGGAGTGCTCGTTGTCCAGAAGGCCCGGGATCAGGGTCCGCCCTCGCCAGACCAGCTTGCGGCCCGGTTGGGCTGTGGTGACCGTCACCTTTGCGGCCACTTCCCTCCCGCCGGACTGGCCCATTTTCAGCACAAGGCCGGAACCGGCACTGGCTTTCCCCTCGATACCGGATAGATAGGGGTTCCATTCAGGGTAGGCCGCAAAATCGGTCAAATGACGCCAGATCTCCCCGGGAGACGCCTCGATATCGATGTGGGTGATGACTTCCCTGCGAAACATGGGCTGGTTATCGCCTTTAGTTGCCGAAGACTTCCCTTAGCAGATCCGTCACACGGGCCGCCGGATCCTGACGGATTTTCTTTTCCTCCTCGCCGACCATGAAGAAAAGGCCGCCTAACGCCTCCTCCGTGACATAGCCCTCCAGGTCGATTCCCACGTCCTCCACCAGAGGGATCGCGTTGTAGGCCCCGACCACCCTCTTGTAGCTGTTCACGGCCCCCACGCGCGCCAGGGAATCCTGGATGACCGGCCGGAACAGGGCGGACAGCCTGTCGCTGGTTTTGATCCGGAAATAATCCGTCCCGGCGGTTTCCCCGCCTTTTACGATCCCCACCGCATCGTTGATGGTCATCTGCCTGATGGCCTCGGTAAAAATATCCACCGCCTGAGGAGCCGCGGCCTCCGCGGCGCGGTTCATCCCCAGGATGAACTCGTCGACCCGTTCCCCCATTCCCATGTTCCGCAGGAGGGATTCGGCCTTCTCGAGTTTTTCAGGCACGGGAATCCTGATGTCAAGGTTGCGGAAATAACCGTCCTGAACGGAAACGGAGCTCACCGCGTTTTTCGTGCCGATACGGAGGGCCTCCTTGAGCCCGTCAACCATCGTTTCCTCATCGGGTCCCCCGGACCCCGTGATCTGACCCAACAGATCATCCAGAAAACCGGCTGAAGAGGGACAGGCAAGACCGAGGATCAGAACAGGAAACAGGAAAAGGGGAAGAAATCGTCTCACCGGCAGGCCTCCTTTGTTGTGGACTTTAATCCGGAAAGATACCACAGGAGGAAAACAAAATCCTACTCCCTCAAAAACACACCCTCGAAAACCTTTCCATTTGCGGCCTTTATTCTTCCCCTCCGGCGGGGACAAAATCGAGGGAAACCGAATTTATGCAGTAGCGAAGACCTGTGGGCCTGGGGCCGTCCCTGAACACGTGGCCGAGGTGCCCGCCGCATCGGGCGCAGTGGACCTCCGTCCTGACCGTAAAAAGACTCCGGTCCTCTTCGGTTTCGATATTTTCAGGGGCTATGGGCTGCCAGAAACTGGGCCAACCTGTCCCCGAATCGAATTTATGCGCCGAGGAAAACAGGTCGATCCCGCAGCCCGCGCACCTGTATACCCCCTCGTCCTTCCTGTCCCAGTAGGCGCCTGTAAAGGCCCTTTCCGTGCCTTTTTCCCTCAAGACGTGGAACTGTTCCGGGGTCAATATCTCCTTCCACTCTTCCTTTGACCGTTCGACCCTCTCCATTGCCAGATACCCTCCCTTGGCGGATGAAAAATACCTCCCGGGGCCCTCCCCCGCCCTTGCGGATGCCCCGTCTGACGGCGAACCTGAACCGAAAATAAAAAGAACGGCCAAACCTGCCGCCGCGCCACAAAAGAACCACTTTTTGGCAATCATGCACAACCTCCTTTTTACCATCCGTTGAAACTCCACTTTTCAGACAATATAATCACTTTTCCCTCGCTGCAAAGGAACAGCCCTCTAACAACAGAGCACCTCCCTTTGCGGTAATTGTCCACTTGAACCCTTATCCGATTGAGGATAACCTCGGGAAAGGGATCACCTGTTTTTCGGGATATTCTGCGCGGGAGGAGAGAGATGACCGGGAAGGGGAATGTCTGGAACAACCTTACCAACGGAAAGACATGGGTTCGGGGCCTGTTCATGCTCCTGTTCGTCCTCATCTACGGATTCACGGAAGTCATTCTGACGGCCGTGGTTCTCCTTCAATTCCTTTTCGTCCTCTTCTCGGGGGAGGTGAACCCGCGGTTGAAGGAGTTCGGGCAGGGGCTTTCCCTCTATATTTACCGGATCATCCGCTACTGGACCTTCAATCTCGAGGAAAGACCCTTCCCCTTTTCACCCTGGCCGGGGAACGAGGGCATGGCCCAGGGAAAGCACTAACGGGCTTGCAAGTGACGTTGAAAGCTCCATCCAGAGTCCGGCATCAAGGGGTCCAGGGTAAAGTTTAAGGATACAGTCCCCGGACTGGACTGACCTGCAGGGCCCCTGGATCCGGCCCACCGCCGGTGTCTTCCAAAAAAAACACTTTTCCCCACGGGAGCGATGGCATGAAGCCCGCACCTTCGCGGCAGATATCCCTGACAGGAATGGCCCTTCTGGTCCTGGTGTGCCTCATCTGGGGCGGCAACATGGTTTCCATCAAATACAGCAATGTTGGAATCCCACCCATGATCGCCGCAACCGTCAGGTCGGCCGCCGCGGCCTTCTGCGTCTGGGTTTACGCCCGGCTGAAAGGAAAATCCGTACTTCTGCGGGGCCGGGACCTCAAGCACGGCTTCGTGATCGGCATCCTTTTCGGAATGGACTTTCTGTTCCTTTACTGGGGCACATCGTTCACAGTGGCCTCCAGGTCCATCATATTCCTCTACACACATCCCTTCTGGGTGGCCTTAGGGGCCCACTTTGTCCTTCATGACGACAGGATGAGCCCCGCGAAGGGATCCGGTCTCCTCCTGGCCTTCGCCGGCATGATCTTTGTCTTCCGGTCGGGGATCGGGCAGCTTCCGGAAGGGTACTGGATCGGCGACCTGATGGAAGTCGTCGCGGCGATCTTCTGGGGAGCGACAACCCTTTACATCAAAAGAGTCGCCTCCAGCCGCCCCATCGATCACTATCAGACCCTTTTTGCCCAGCTGTTTTATTCCATCCCGGTCCTGGCTCTGGGCTGGATCCTTTTCGATAGGGGGAAACCAGTGACCCTCACCCCACAGGTCCTGGCTGCGGTCGGCTATCAGGTCTTCATCGTAGCTTTTTTCAGCTACGTCCTCTGGTTCTGGATGATCCACACCTACCCCGTGAGCCGGTTGGCCGCCTTCACATTCCTGGCGCCTATGTTCGGGGTGATCCTCGGCGGGGTCTTACAGGGTGATCCCCTGACGCCGGCGCTGTGGATGGGCCTGGCATGCGTTGCCGGTGGGATTTACCTCGTCAACAGGCCGGAAACGGGAAAACCTGTAAAAATTCCGCAAAAACCCGACTGACAAAAAGCCGGCTCGGCGGGGACCCGTCACGGCCCCGTCGCAAGGTCCGGTTGACATTGAAACACCCGGGAAGGCACATTGATCCGATGAAAAGGACTGGGCCGACCAATCGCCGGTTTTTTATCGCGGCCGTTCTCGGTATAGCGGCTATCCTTCCTCTCGTCCTGTTTCCGTCCTCCAGACCCATGCCCGCGGGAACCGACATCAAAGGGCCGTCCGTACCGGTCCGGCCCGGGGATATCCGCCTCCTCATCGACGACACCGCCTGGGACCCGGCTTCGGGTCAAAGAATAATCCGGCAGGAAATATTCGACGAGCTCCTGGCCATGATCGGGAGGGCGGACTCCTTCATCTGTCTGGACATGTTCCTCTGGAATCCCTGGAAGGGTTCAGTCCCCGAAGGGCACCGAAAGCTCTCGACCGAGCTGGCCGAAGCCCTGATCCGGAGAAAAGGGGAAGCGCCCGATCTTGACATCCTTCTGCTGACCGACCCCATCAACCGCATCTATGGAGACTCGGCCCCGGACTTTTACGAACGCCTTTCGCAGGCACAGATTCCGGTGGTCTTTACGGACCTTGACCGCCTTCCGGACTCCAACCTCCTCTTTTCCCCCTACTGGTCCCTCGCGGAAATGGTGTTCCGTATCCCCCCCCTCGCCAGCTGGGTTCGGGCCCCCAGGCTTAAAAATCCCTTCGAAAAAGACGGCCGGGAGATCTCCTTCCTCCAGTTCGGCAGGATGCTCAGGTTCAAGGCCAACCATCGGAAGGTGGCCGTTACGGGATCCTCCGGACAGGGCCTGGAGATGCTCGTCGGAAGCTTCAACCCGGCCGACGGCAGTTCGGCCCATTCCAATATGGCCCTTCACGTCCGGGGATCCGCCGCCCTGGAAGCCCTGGAATCCGAAATGGAGATCATCCGCTGGAGCATCCAGTCCATGGACAAAGGCGGCGCCGGAAACCCCGATCGCATAAAATCCTCCCTCGCCTCAATGGCCCGAAAAGCGACAATGCTGGCTGTGGGGGAAGGGAACCAGCCTCAATGGCCAAGGGTGACCCTCCTCACGGAAGGATCCATCGCCCGGACCATCACAAGCCTGATAAACAGCGCCGGCACGAAGGATGAGATCAGCCTTTCCATGTTCTACCTTTCGGAAAGGGGCATCCTGGAAGCATTGGAAGACGCCGCCCTGAGAGGCGTCTCCCTTCGCCTCATCCTGGATGCCAACCGCGACGCTTTCGGGATGACGAAAATCGGGATCCCCAACCGGGTCACTGCGGCTCAGCTGATGGAGCTCTCGGGAAGCTGCGACGTTCAGGTCCGCTGGGCCAATACCCACGGCGAACAGTATCACCTGAAAACCTTCTCCCTCACCAACCACCGCGGCGGGACCGGGATTCTACTGCTGGGTTCGGCCAACTGGACGAGAAGAAACCTGGCCAACCTGAATCTCGAGGCCGGTCTGCTGGTCGATAACGCCCCCGGAGTCATGGAGGATTTCCATCGTTATTTCGACGCCACATGGAACAACTCCGATGGTAAAATGCACACGGTCCCTTACGATCACTGGGAAGAAAAAGGCCTCAGGCTTCTTCTGAAAAAGGCCCTGTACCAGATCCAGGAACGATGGGGGGCGGGGACTTTCTGATGGGCAGGAGGAATAAGGCGGAGGGATGAAGGATGAAGGATGAAGGGATAGACCCGGGCTTGAAATCCGGGGACCGGCTTCGCTCTGAAGGTTCCAGGCGCATAGGTCTCGCCCTGGGCGGAGGAGGCGCGAAAGGGCTGTCCCACATCGCTTTCCTGAAGGTTTTTGACGATCTGAAGATCCGCCCCTCTATTATCTCCGGGGTTTCCATAGGGGCCGTCATCGGGGCCTTCTATGCGGCCGGATTGGAGGCCCGGGAGATCGAGGAGATTTTCGAGGGGATGGGGATCCGTCGCATGACGGGTATGATGGATTTTTCGGTTTTCAGCACCTCAGGGATCATCAAGGGTAAAAAGGTGGAGGAATTTTTCCGGGACCACCTTCCCGTTTCCCTTTTTGAGGACCTTTCCATCAGGCTTCTGATCGTGGCCACCGATTTCTGGAAAAGGGAGGAAGTGGTATTCCGCTCAGGACCCATCCTGCCGGCCATCCGGGCCAGCATCTCGGTGCCTGTGATCCTGGAACCTTTGAAACTCGAAGGGAGGATCCTGACGGATGGGAGCACGGTGAACCCCCTCCCCCACGACCTCATCCGCGACGATTGCGACATCCTCGCGGCCATTGACGTGTCCGGCTCCAAAACACCCGAGGACGGCAACCCCATGCCTTCCATGATGGAGAATGTTTTTTCCACCTTCCAGATCCTCCAGGCGGCGGTCGTCAAAGGCAAAATGGCTCACATCAAACCCGACATCCTGGCGCAGCCGCGCCTCGCGGACATCCAGTTCATGGATTTTTACCGCAAGGACGAGATCCTGGAAGGGGTGTCCGGGGATGTGGAGAGATTCCGAAGGGAACTGGAAAAAAGGCTGGGGAAAGGAGGAGAGGAGAAGGATGAAGGAGGAAGATAGAAGGAGGAAGGCGGGGGAGGAAGGATTTTCCCGGCGGGAGGCTCCGGGGATGCCGGCTGACATACGGACGAGGATGATCCAAGGAAAGGTGGCCGCCGGAGATTCCTTCACCGCGGTCCGGACCTTCGCCCGCGAGGACACCCAGCACTTCGAGGAGATCTCAAGGGACCGCAACCCTGTCCACTCCAACCTCCCCTATGCCAGAGGCAAGGGCTTTAATGGTCTCATCTGCCACGGCCTCCTGGTGGGGAGCCTCGTTTCCGAGATCGGGGGTCAGCTGGCCATGCTTGCCTCGGGCATGAATTTCCGCTTCAAGCGGCCGGTCTACTTCGGCGACACCATCACGTGCACGCTGGTCATCGATGAAATGGACCAGACGGGGCGGGTCAAATGCAGCGCAACTTTTTCCAACCAGTGCGGGGAAACCGTCATCGAAGGCCAGCTCTTCGGGGTCCTTCCCAATGAGAAGGAAAGGGAGCTTCTCCAGAAAAGTCAGGACGAATGACAGTCCCAGACGCTACTTCCAGTGAATGCACTCCGCCGGGCATACATCGATCGCCCCGTTCTGGATCTCTTCCTCGCTTGCCCCTTTCGGGTTGTAGCATTCCGCGAGGTAATCCTCGTCCATACGGAAAACATCGGGCAGATTGGCGACACACAACCCGCAGCTCGTACATTCTTCCTTGTCAACCCACGGTTCCCTGGCCATTTCATTTGCTCCATTCTCCGCCGTTCCGGATCGGACGGCAGGCAGGTTTTTTAGGGCGAAGGTCCCCGACGCGAGGCGTTTCCCCTTCCCCGCCTCATGAGTCCAGTGTACCAAAAAAATTTATCGTTCCCTCCAGCGGGAACCTTTCCAGATCTTCAGGTTGAAACGACGGGCGTCATGACCGGCAACAGGACCGCCTGCGGGGGAAGGGTCAGGATGCCTGCCGAAGGCGCGGGGATATGATAGGATTTAAAACAAGGGGCCAGAGGGAACTTCTTCCCGCAGGGGCTTCCCCCTCGGGCCTTCGGCTCATGGCGTCTCACCCTGCCTCCGGATGAGAGTCGGGGGTTTTTCTTCCGCAAATCGGGGACCTGATACCGGGATAGTCCAAATGTGCGGTCGATT
>JAFGWO010000062.1 GCA_016937135.1 Pseudomonadota bacterium | reverse complement strand
GGACTTTTTGCGACCCTGTTAACAACCAACAACGCGGCCCGGGTGCGGGCCGCCCGGATCAAGGACACGGGTTGCAAGTCCTTGATCCGTGAGGAAAGGGAAAACCACGCTTTTCCCTTTCCGTGGAGCGGAAAGTCCCAAATCGGACTTTTCGCGACCCTATTAAAGGTAGTTTCAGGAAAGGTTAAATAAATTGAACAGGGAAAAAGACCCGATTCAGGAACTTCGCGAGATCATGGCCAGGCTCAGGGGCCCTGAAGGCTGCCCCTGGGATCGCAAACAGGACCACAAGACCCTCCGACCCTATGTGATCGAGGAAACCTACGAGCTGGTCGAGGCCATCAACCAGGGAAAGGATGAGGAGATCCTGGAGGAGTTGGGAGACCTTCTTCTCCAGATCATATTCCACGCCCAGATCGCCTCGGAGGAAGGCCGGTTTGATTTCGATGATGTGGCCAGGGGCATCAGCCGAAAACTCATCAGACGGCACCCCCACGTTTTCGGTGAAGACCGTGCTCGAAACGTGGAGGAAGCCCTCGAGAACTGGGAACGGATCAAGGTCCAGACCGAGGGGAAAAAACACACCCAACGTCATCCCGGGACCCCAGTCCTTCATAGAGCCCTGCGTCTGCAGGAAAAGGCCGTCAGCTTCGGATTCGACTGGAAAGAACCCGAGGAGCTCCTTTCCAAGCTCATGGAGGAGATCGAGGAGATCAGGGAAGCCATCCGTTCGGGGGACCGGGAACACACTCAGGAGGAGATCGGGGATCTTTTTTTCATGGCCGTGAACCTCTCCCGGTTCCTGGATTTCAACCCGGAGGCGGCCGTGGAAAGGTCAATCCGGAAATTCGGAAGGCGTTTTGATTCCATGGAAGAAATGGCCAGGCGGGACGGCCGCCGACTCGGGGAAATGTCCATCGAAGAAATGGAAGAGTACTGGCAAAAAGCCAAAAGGGAGGAAAAATGAAAAAGGGGAGGATATTTTTGTTTTTCGTTCTGCTGATTGCTCTCGGCGCCGGGCCGGCAGTGGCCGGCGAGATTGCGGGCGTTGTCATGGAGGACACCATTACGGCCCAGGGCCACGTCCTGTCCCTCGTCGGGATGGGAGTGCGGAACAAGGTCGTGGTGAAGGTCTACGCCGCGGGACTGTACATGGCTGAGCCCTCACTCGACCCGGAAGAGATCGCGGCTTCCGATCAGCCCAAAGCCCTCCGAATGCGTTTTCTCTACAAGAAGGTGGAAGGGGACAAGCTTCGGGAGGCCTGGGAGGAAGGGTTTGAAAAGAACACCCCCGACGCGCCGCCGGACCTGAAGGAACGCATGGAACGCTTTGTCGGCCTTTTTTCCGCCGACGCCCTGAAAGGAGACGAATACCTTTTTTCCTATGTCCCCGGCACGGGAACCACCGTCAGGATCGGGGACCGGGAGGCCGCCATCATCGAGGGAAATGATTTTGCCTCCGCTCTGATGCGGATCTGGTTCGGGGATATTCCCGCAGACAAGGGGCTCAAGAAATCGGTCCTGGAGGGACTGAACTGACAAGGCCTTTGAAAGGGGGAAAGTCCCCAGACAGTTCCCGGGAGCGGACCAGGGCACACCGCCCGGATGGCGGACCCCGGATGCGGCAGATATACCCTCCCGGTCATTTAACAGACAAGCGCATCATATTGGAGCAAAGTCATCGTGAAAAAGACTATTGAGTCCCAAAGGGACAGCTTCTGCGAGAAGGTCAACGCCCTATGCCGACAGGCCAACGTCTCGGGAACCCGTAACCTCACCTGGCTCCGGGAGCATATGCACCCTTATTTTTTCATCACCATGAGAAACGAGGCGGAGGCACTGTTCACCCTCGTATCCCAGATGCCCTTCCTTTCCCGCAACCGCCGCCTTATCCTCGCGGACCGGAAGGACGCCTTTATCCTGGCCAGCCCAAATTATCCGGGCTCCCTCTTCGATGTCCTTGAAAAACTACCCGAAAAGGACATCAGCTACATGGAAATGATCCACTCCGATGCCGCGCCCGAAGGCATGTCCGACCCCATTGAGATCCAGAGATATCATTTCGAAAGGGTGCCCCATTCGGTGGTGGCAGCCGCCAACCGCGCCTCTCTTCCGCCGGGAACCGTGCGGGAGGTTCGGGAGGAAATGAAGGTCCGGTTCCCGGACTATGATCTTAAGCTCCTGGGAAACCACCTTAAAATCCTGTGGGTGAACAACAGGGAATACGTGCGGATATCCCCTCCGGCAAGGATAGCCCAGGCCATTCATCTTTTCGACATGGCGAGGAGACACGGCGGCGTCTATGTGGCGGTAGAGAAGGTTCAGGCGCCCGGCTCGGTGGACAGCTACCGCGTGCTTTTCGCCGCGGCGAACCCCCCGGAGGAGGGGTTTCTCGGGCAGACGATGGAAGCCTTCCATCGCCTCAATATCGCTATCCAGCGGTCCTACTCCCTCATCATCAGCAACGGCGTCATCCCTTTCTTCCTTGGAACCTTCTACACGAGGGAAAGGGAACACACCCGTGAAACGACCACCGGGAGCAGTCTTTTCGAGAGGCTCAGGAGGGAGCTTTACAACACCCAGATATTGTCCTCCACATCCCCGGCCTATACAGGGTTTTTACGGAAAGGGTTGATGGAGGGAGAAGACGCCACCCTGGTGAATTCTTTTATCGCCTTCTGCCACACGAGCCTGGCCCATTCCCAGCCGGAGGTTTACGAACTCGAGGCGGTGGAGCGGGCCTTCCTTGCCAATCCCGGCATGGCAATGCTGATGGTTCGCCTTTTCCGCGCCCGATTTGAACCGGAACCCGGGCCAGACACCCGGTCTTTTGAAGAACTTCTCCCGGCCGCGGAAAAAGCGATAGAGGCTTACAACACGGGGCACAGGTTCCTCGACGATTTCCGGCGGACGATCTTTGCCTGCTGCCTATGGTTTATCCGGTACACCCTCAAGACGAACTTCTTCGTTTCCGGAAAACAGGCCCTGGCCTTCCGACTGGACCCCGCGTACCTGTCCAGCCTCCCCGCGGAATTCACCGGGGACCTTCCCGAAAGGAAGCCATTCCGGGTCACCTTTTTCTTCAGCCGCATGGGCGTAGGCTATCACATCGGATTTTCGGACATCGCCAGGGGCGGATGGAGAACCATTCTCGCCTCGACCAATGACGACTACTCGTCGGCGACGGACTCCCTTTTCAAGGAAACCTACGTGCTGGCCCACACCCAGCACCTCAAGAACAAGGACATCTACGAGGGCGGATCCAAGATGGCCGTCGTAGCCGACGTCAGGGGCCTCGAGGATCCGGAGCTGGTCATGCAGAGGATGTACAAGCTCCAGTACGGGATCATCAACGCATTCCTGGACATCTTCATAACCGAGGAGGGGCGGGCCAGGGACCCGAGGGTGGCTGATTACTACCTTCAGGACGAGCCCATCGAACTCGGGCCGGATGAGAACATGCACGACTCCATGATCGAGGCCATCGCCCGGCTGTCGCGGGAGCGCGGCTATATCCTGGGGGAGGGCATCATCTCCAGCAAGGAGTTCGGGATCAGCCACAAGGAGTACGGAGTCACCTCGACGGGGCTCGTCAGGTTCGCGGAAAGGACGCTAGAGAGCATGGGAGTGAACCTTCGCGGCGACCCGTGGTCGGTGATCTTCACAGGGGGCCCCAGCGGAGACGTCGCGGGAAATGCCATCAAAATCCTCCTCGAAAGGTACCCCAATGCAAAGATCCGCCTCATTCTCGACGGGAGCGGGGCCCTTTGCGATCCCGGGGGGGCCGACCACGAAGAACTTTCG
>JAFGWO010000061.1 GCA_016937135.1 Pseudomonadota bacterium | reverse complement strand
TCTCCCTTCATCCTTCCTTCCTTCTTTTCCCTCGAACTCCTTGAATTAGGGGCCGGAAGGTTTTAATTTGTTCCCCGCAGGGACAATCACTTCAAATCCGGTTTTTCCGGTATCAGGAGCTGGGCATGAGACGAAGAACGCTTGGAACGCAGGGTCTGACCGTTTCGGCGCTGGGCCTGGGGTGCATGGGGATGTCGGAGTTCTATGGCCATGCGGAGGAAGCCCAGTCCATCGAGACGATCCACCGGGCGCTGGACCTGGGCGTCAATTTCCTTGACACGGCGGACATCTACGGGCAGGGGGCCAACGAGTCCCTTGTCGGAAAGGCCATCAAGGGGAAACGCCGCCAGTACATCATCGCCACCAAGTTCGGCATGGTCCGCGACCCGTCCGGGGCAACCGTCGGGGTCTGCGGGCGGCCAGACTATGTGCGCTCCTGCTGCGAGAAGAGCCTTAAGCGCCTCGGGATCGACGAGATCGACCTCTACTACCAGCACCGGGTGGACAAGGAGGTCCCCATCGAGGAAACCGTGGGGGAAATGTCCAGGCTGGTGGATGAGGGAAAGGTCCTTTACATCGGGCTGAGCGAGGCGGCTCCGCAAACCCTCAGACGGGCCTTCGCCGTGCATCCCGTCAGCGCCCTCCAGTCGGAATACTCTCTCTGGACGCGGGATCCGGAGGAGGAAATCATCCCCGTATGCCGGGAAATGGGGATCGGTTTTGTCCCCTACAGTCCACTCGGCAGGGCCCTGCTGGCGGGGAAAGTCCTGGACCCGGAGGAGTTTAAAAGAAAAGGGGATTCGAGGCTGGAGCGGTATCCCCGGTTCCAGGGGGGGAATTTTGAAAAGAACCTTCGCCTGGTCCGGGGCCTCCTGGAAGTCGCAGACCGCCTGTCTTGCACCGCGGCCCAGCTTGCCCTGGCATGGATCCTGGTTCAGGGAGAGGACATCGTCCCTATACCTGGAACGACCAGGCCCCGCCATCTTGAGGAAAACGTCGGCGCCCTGGACCTGGAGGTTTCCGATGAGGACCTTCTGGAACTTGCGAGGCTGTTCCCTGCCGGAGTGGCCTCGGGGGACCGGTATTTCGAAGCCGGGATGGAGATGCTGGATTCCTGAAAAGGGACCAGGGAAAGAAATGCAGCGGGTCCCATTGGAGAAGGCCTCTTCCTGAACGGTGTTTGGCAACAGGTCAAAACCCGGGAGGCCCGGTCCCGGGCCGCCGGGTGTTGCGGAGAAAGGAATTCAGCGATCTTGCCCGTCAGATCCGGATCCTGCCCTGGAGGTAATCGACCGCTCTGCCGGAAATGAGGACCCTGTCGCCCTTCAGTTCGCAGAGCACCTCGCCGCCGCGTTTGGAGAGCTGCCTGGCTGAAAATTCCTTTCTGTGGAGAATCCCTGCCCAATAGGGGACGAGGGTGCAGTGGGCGGACCCGGTGACGGGGTCCTCGGGGATCCCGATCCGGGGCGCGAAAAAACGGGAAACGAAGTGGCAATCGCGGCCGGGGGCCGTTACTATTATGCCGGGGGCATTGATCTTTTCCAGGGCTCTGAAATCGGGTGCAAGGGAGAGGATGTCTTCCTCGGAAGGGTAGACGGCCAGAAGGTCCCGGGCCTGAAGCACCTCGACGGGGTCAGACCCCAGAGCGGCCGAAAGTCCTGCAGGGGACTCGACAGGTTTTGCCGGCATGGCAGGAAAGTCCATGGCAAGGAGTTCTCCCGACCGACTGACCCTCAGGATCCCGCCAAGAGTGGTGAAACGGAGCTCCCTCCCGGGTACCTGGACATGGTTAAACAGGACATGGGCCGCCGCCAGGGTGGCGTGTCCGCAAAGGTCTATCTCCGTCGAAGGGGTGAACCATCTCAGGCCGAAAGGGTCGGCCGCAAGTTTTACGAAAGCGGTTTCGGAAAGGTTGTTTTCCGCCGACACAGCCTGCAGGACCTCGTCCGGGAGCCATTCCCGGAGAAGGACCACCGCGGCGGGATTCCCCCCGAACACGCGATCGGTAAAGGCGTCCACATGATAGATATCGAGCTCCTTTTCCGGCACGGGTCGTCTCCTTTTTCCTCTTTACGGATTCTCTGATACGAGGCAAGGTGCCTTTTCATGGTGGAAGGTCCCGTGGATGTTCATGACAGATTTAACGCGGGCGGGTCAAGACCCTCGATGCTTTTGAAGATCGATCCGGGTCAACGGGAGAATTCGTCTTTTCAAAAAGCGCCGTGGTCTTCCTTGAGGATCATTCTTTTTCTCCTCATTTTTCTCTCCTCCTGCGCCCACCCCGTGACTCGGGAGACGGCCGATCCTGCCGTTGCGATCCCGGATTCCTGGTCCCTCTTCCGGGGGACGGGTGCGGCCGCCGACCGCTGGTGGGAGGCCTTCGGCAGTCAGGAATTGAATCGCCTCATCCGGACCGCCCTGGAAGGGAGCCTTGACCTTCGGCAGGCCTTTTTCAGGCTCGAGCAGTCCCGGGCCCTTGTTGTCCGTGAGGGGGCATCCCGTTATCCAGAACTCGA
>JAFGWO010000060.1 GCA_016937135.1 Pseudomonadota bacterium | reverse complement strand
GCTGAGGCGGTTTGTTGCGGACACGGCCCGAACGGAGCATCTCCTCTTTGTGGTTGTATTCGGGATTTCCGGGGACGTTCTCGCCGCCAGCCCGGGTTTTTCCCCACAGGAGAACAGCCTGTCCCTGAACCGTATCGGGCAGCGGCTCGATCAAAGGGATTCTTTTTCTTCCCTGGAGCCCTTCGGGGATATGGGGCAGATTTTCCTGCACGCCGGCAAATTCAATCCCCTCGACAGCCCCTGGGTTCATCTTCGGATGCTGGAGATCCCCACGATCCCCGGAATCAGCGAGGAACCGGAAGAGGAAGGGGATCGGTTTGCCTGGGTTGTCCTGGGGATGGGGACGGAGGACCTGGAGCTGGCTATCCGCCAGGGGACCAAGCAGGCCCTGCTCAACGGGTTCCTCGTCCTTCTCTTCGGGACCGCGGGGTTTTATCTGCTTATACTCGTTCAGGGGTATTATTCGGCCAGAAAAGCCCTTTCGGATTTCAGGCAATACACCCTCGATGTCATCCAGGGGATGGCCGAGGGTTTTATCAATCTGGACCCCCAGGGCATCCTGAGGACCATCAATCCCGAGGCGGAGTCCCTTCTGGGGATAAAGGCCAGGGAGTATCTCGGGAAAAGCTGGAACACCCTTTTTGGCGGCAAGGAATTTGC
This sequence comes from Pseudomonadota bacterium, assembly GCA_016937135.1. Taxonomy (GTDB): domain Bacteria; phylum BMS3Abin14; class BMS3Abin14; order BMS3Abin14; family BMS3Abin14; genus JAFGWO01. The sequence goes on along the minus strand of JAFGWO010000060.1, from coordinate 2,881 downwards.
CGGGATGGCCAGGTCCCTGGAGAGCAGGACGGCCCTTTATGATCTTGAGGTGGCCCCGTCATCACCCGGGCGGCCGTTTTTGAGGATCACCATGATACCGGTTCGGGGTCAGGGGGGCGGTGAGGGCATGGTTATGTTCCTCCGGGACCTCGGGGAGGTGAAGGATCTGCAGGCAGAGATCCGCCGTTCCGAACGCCTGGCCGCCATCGGAAGGCTCATGGCGGGGATGGCCCACGAGGTGAGAAATCCCCTGAACTCCATCAGCGGCTTCAGCCAGTATCTGAAAAGCCGCTTTGAACCGGGGACCGCCGAGAGAAAATCCGTCGATGTGATTGTGAGGGAAGTGGACCGCCTGAATCGCGTCATCACGGAACTCCTGGATTTTTCGAGGCCCAGGGAACCCGGCATGGAAAAACTGGACCTCAACGAGATCGTCCGGTCCACCCTCTCCCTTGTTGAAAGGGAGGCTTCGGGCAAGGGGATTGCGCTGGTGCCGGAGCTGGATCCATCGGGGGGGCGGGTGAGGGGCGATCCGGATGCACTGAAGCAGCTTCTTTTAAACCTGGTGTTAAACAGCTTCCAGGCCATGAAAGACGGCGGGGTTCTGACAATCCGGACCGGAATATCCGGCAGACGCCCCTTCCTTTCGGTGAGCGACACAGGGACGGGGATCAGGGAAGAGGATCAGGAGAAGGTGTTTGATCCCTTTTTCACGACCACGGAATCCGGCACGGGACTTGGCCTTGCCAATGTCCACCGAATCGCGCTGGACCACGGGGCGGAGATAAGGTTAAAATCCACCCCCGGTGAGGGAACAACCTTCACCGTCCGGTTCCCGGAACAGGCGCCGCCCGGGTCTGAGTGATCAATGATGCCTTGAGGGCGGCCATCACAAAAAAATCGTGGTAATTATGCCGACGCGGGTATGGCGGCCGGTCATTTTCGGCCTCCTTTTTTTCTGTTATTTCCCTTGTCGGCGGGGAGAGTCAAAAAGGGACTATGGAAGGTAAAAAGAAGCACAAAATTCTTGTCGTGGACGATGAAGCCTCCCAGAGAGAGCTTTTGGAGATGGTCCTTTCCGGGGAAGGGTATCAGGTGCAGACCGGCTCCTCGGGGGAGGAGGCCATCCAAAAGGTTGAGGAGGGGTTTTTCAATCTCGTGATCATGGATCTGAAAATGGGGGGAATGGGAGGCCTTGAGGCATTGCGCAGGATCAAGGAGGTCTCGCCCGCGATCCAGGTCCTCATCGTGACGGCCTACGCCAGCATCGACACCGCGGTCCAGGCGATGCGTTCAGGAGCCCTCAACTACCTCACAAAACCCATTGATCTGGAAGAGCTCAAAATCCAGGTCGAAAAGACCATGGAGCTGTCGGATCTCCTCGCGGAAAATGAGACCCTGAAGGCCCAGGTGGAAAATATCTTCCAGAACTCGAAAATAATAGGGAAGAGCCGCAGGATCCATGAAATCTTCGATACCCTGGCCATGGTGGCTCCCACGGACGCCACGGTCCTCATCCTTGGCGAGAGCGGGACGGGGAAAGAGCTCCTCGCCGACGCTATCCACGCAAACAGTCCCCGGCGCAACGGCCCCTTTGTCAAGGTAAACTGCGCGGCCCTTCCCGAGAACCTCCTGGAGAGCGAACTGTTCGGACATGAGAAAGGGTCTTTCACAGGGGCTGTAGCAAGGCGGGAAGGACGTTTCAAACTCGCTGATGGTGGGACCCTTTTCCTCGATGAGGTCGCGGAGATGAGCCTCCTTCTCCAGGCCAAACTCCTTCGCGTCATCCAGTCCAGGTCCTTCGAGCGCGTGGGCGGGACCCAGACCTTGAAAACCGATGTGAGACTCGTCGTGGCGACCAACAAGGATCTTGAGGAAGAGGTCGCCCGGGGGCGGTTCCGGGAGGATCTCTACTACCGGCTGAACGTAATCCCCATCCGCATGCCGCCTCTCCGGGAGCGTCGGGAGGATATCCCCCTTCTGGCGGAGCATTTTCTGACTTTGATCGCCAGCCGGAACAACAAGATGATCCGGGGATTCACCTCCGAGGCAATGGACCTTCTAATCCGCAGCCGCTGGAGAGGAAATGTCCGGGAACTGGAAAACGTTGTCGAGCGCGCGGTGATCATGGCCAAAGGGGATTTGATCCGCCCGGAGGATCTTCCTTCCCAATTACTGGCTGCTCCGGAACCGGAGGAGGAACGGGAAAAGGAAATGGTGGCGGGACAGACCTTAAGCGAGGTGGAACGAAAGGCTATTCTGACCACGCTGGACCTGACGGGAGGAAACCGAACGGAAACTGCCAGGATGCTGGGCATCAGCCGGCGGACGCTGCAATACAAACTCAAGGAATATGGTTTTTCGGAGAAGAAAAAGGAGCAATAGCGCAATTTTTGCCCTTTTTAGCTCTTTTTTAAGGGTAAAAAATTCACTTTTTTTCAATTTTTTCAATTTTTGGTCTTGCATTATCGGGGAATTCCTTTATATTGTGACCCGTCTTTCAGGGGTCCTGTTTCCTGTTTTTTCAAGTTGGACAGAATTTCATCCCGGAATATGTTATAGTTATCCCCAGGATCCAAGGGCTGACCTGACAAGGGTAGATCAGTGAATTCTGACCCCAAACTCTGGTTGAAGCCCAGCTGAAACCAGAGATGCACCCCCAAGCTCGGTTCATCCGAGCTGGCCCCCCGGTGGCCCCCAACACCGGGGGGCGTTTTTTTGTTTGATCCCAACTCTTGATAGGGTCGCCAAAAGTCCGATGCGGGACTTTTTGCGCAACGGAAAGGGAAAAGCGTCGTTTTCCCTTTCGTTACGAATCAAGGACTTACGATGCCGGTCCTTGATTCGGGCGCCCCGCGCGGGGCGCGTTGATGACTTTTTG
>JAFGWO010000059.1 GCA_016937135.1 Pseudomonadota bacterium | reverse complement strand
CTCTTTATCTGAAAACCATCACAACCCCCAGGAGGAGACAGGCCAGAATGCCCAGGGGGATGGTCTTTCTCAATATTTTCCCTTCCATGCCGGCGGCCCCGCACATGGAAGCGGCAAAGGCGATTTTAAAGGGGCTGCTTATCCCGCCGAGGCTCGCGCCGACAGCGAGTCCGCTCACGAGCCATTCCGGGGAAAGACCCAGTTTCCCCGCTATGGTGATCTGGAGGGTGGCAAAGAGCATGATGGAAGCCACCCCGTAGCCTGTCAGGAAGGTTCCCACCCATCCGAGGAAAGGGACCAGGACCACATAAACCGGCCCAGCCTTCAGGAGGCTTTCGGACAGGATCCTGGGGATGTTTCGGGCCTGATCGATGGGAAGGCCGGAGACAAGATCCCATCCCGAAAAGGAGAGGATCTGCCCCATCCCCCCGAAAAGGGCCATGGCGAGGATGGTACGCCAGCCCTGCCGGCTGCCCCGCAAAAGGGACGAACACACGCCGCGGCCCCTGTCGTGGAGGAAATGGGCGGCGATGAAAGCGATGAAAAGGTAAAGATACGCATCGGCAAGGGGGCGGAATGGGATCGCCCTTCCGGGGATGATGGAAAGATCGAAGGCGAACCTGCTTCCGGCAAACTCCCTTGCCAGAGGCAGGCCGTTGACAAGGACGATCCCCGCTCCCAGGGCCGCGAGGGGAGCGGCGTCCTTCAGGACGGTTCGGGTGACTCTGAGTCTCCTGATCCCGGGGATGACGAGAAAAAAGACCAGGGCAGCCCCGCCGGCCAACTCCCCGACCTGATAGCCGATAACCCCGACCCCCGCAAGGGCCGCAAGCCCCGCAATCAAGCCCATGGCGAAAAGGTATCCCAGACGCCCGGGCCTGAAGCCGGACCGCCCCGCGAAAAAGGGAATGCACCAGGCCATGAGCACGGATGCCGGGATAGAGAGGATGGCCGCATCGCGGGCCAGTACATCCTTCGGATACCCGGTCACCCCCGCAAGGACCGTTATGATAACCCCGCCCAGACCAAGGGTCATAAGGCCGCTGTAGCCGATGACCGAAAGGGCGGCGGAGGGGAGGGGTGCCAGGCCTGATGCCCTCAGCATGGGGGCAGCCACCGGTTCGGCAATGATCCCCGCCCCTTCCAGCGTGTTCCCCAGCCCGAGGGTCAGGAGGCTCAGCTGACCCCACTCGTCCCTCACCCCCTGGGTAAACCATTGGGCCAGCCGGGCCAGGGAGCCGGAGGGGATGAGGACCGACGCGAGAAGGATCCCCCCGTAGACAACCAGGAGGAGGGGCACCGTGACGAGGAGACCATCCAGGGCCGCCAGAAATACGACCCGGACGGGGGTTTCGAAAAATAAAACGGCGATGCCGGCGGTCCAGCTGATACCCCAGACCGCCAGGGTAAGGGCGCTCTGGCGGTGAAAAACCGCCATGAAGAAAAGAAGGAGAACCGGGGACCAGGCCAGGAGGGTCAGCACCGCTTCGCCCTCCCTTTTCTGGCGAAGCGGAGACGGGGAGACGCGGGGACACGGAGAAAAAAAGCCGCTTCGCGTCTACACGTCCCCGGGTCCCCGAATCTCCTTCTCACACAGTCTCCTCCACGAAAGGGAAAACAACCTGCGCGATGTCCCGGGCATCAAACAGCAGCATGGCAAGCCTGTCCATCCCCACCGAAACCCCTGCGCAGGGAGGCATCCCGGAAAGGGCGTCAAGGAAGTCCTCATCCAGCGTCAGACCCGCGACGCCCTCCTTTTCGAGGCCGCCCAAGGCGGCCGCCATGCGCCCGCGGATCTCGGCCCGGTCGGAAAACTCCGTGTATCCGTTGGCGAGCTCCAACCCGGCGACATAGACCTCGAACCTCTCCAGAACCGCGGGATCTTTTGCCAAGGGCCGCGCCATGGTGCCAAGGAAAGAGGGAAAGTCCTTCACGATCACCGGCCCCTCGCGGCCCAGTTCCGGCTCCACTTTCCCGACGTAAAGGTGGAAGAACAGATCCTCGAGGGTCATTCCGGGATCAGGGTCCGGAACAGATTCCCGGAGGGCCTCCCTCAGTTCCCGCGTCTCCCAGGAACCGACGCCCGCGTAACGCCGGAAAGCATCGGCCATGGTGATCTCCTCCCACCGCCCGGCAAGATCGTAGGCCTTTCCGGAAAACAAGGCTTGCTCCTCACCCCGGACCGCCCTGGCGGCAGCCCGGATAACCGCGATGGTGTCCTTCATGGCATCGCGATAGTCAGCGCCTGCCCTGTACCACTCCAGCATGGAGAATTCCTGCCTGTGACGAGGGGTTTTCTCCCCATCGCGAAAGACCGGGCCAAGCTGGAATATGCTTCCCGACCCCCGGGCCAGGAGCTTTTTCATGGACAGTTCCGGGGATGTGTGCAGCCAAAGCCGGGAGGGAAAGCCGGAAAAATCCCGAACCGTCACCGGGACAGGACAGACGTTAGGATCCAGATTGGGGTGGGGGACAGCCACAGGGGTCGTCGCCTCAAGGAATCCTTCCCCGGCAAAATAAGTCCTTACCGCCTCCTCCATGGCCATCCGGCCGCGGAGGATCTTTTGCAGATCCTTTCCCGATACACTTTTTACCGGTCCCTTGGCAGCCAACGGATCCTGTCTCCTTCCCTTCGCCCATCGCGCTATCTGTCCGCCGGATTTTCGGCCGAATATTATTAACATCCCGCGAAGGGAATTGCATCCTTACGATCCCATCAGGGCCGGCCCGGCTTCCTTGAAAGGACCGGGGGCGAGGCCTATAATACCCTGATGAGCGATCAAGTGCCGCAAGCCGCCCCCGCCGCATGGCCGGCTGCCTTTTTCCTGTTCCTGTCTGTTTTCGTCTTCGGGCCGGGCCCTGCCCACGCCAACCCCGACGTCTACGCCGCCCTTCCCTCCGACGCCAGGGTGATCCAGCATGGCCTCGGGGACTTGGCGGGAGATCCACAGAAGGAGCTGGCGGTCTTTTTCACGGCCGGCGAGGAGGCGAGGCTGGCCCTTTTCTTCGCGAGGGCGGGCCGATGGATCCTCCTTCTGGAAGGACCGGCGCCGGGTCTGGTACTCGAATCGGGAACCCCGCGCTGCATGGAGATCATGGACGCGAACTCGGATGGACGGGATGAGATCCTGACCCACTCCCTTTCCTCCCGGGATCATTCCATGATAACCCGGATCCTGACGCTGGATGCCTCCGACGGGGTTTCCCCCTCCATCCGGGTCCTCCTGGAAGACGTGACGTCCCCACCGGGCTATCCCCTTTTCGGGACGGAG